>CANQIR010000036.1 GCA_947624095.1 uncultured Bacilli bacterium | reverse complement strand
GGATTTCCCAATTAATATATATGAGGTTTATGCCGATTATGATTTTACTCCATCACCCCATATCTAATACACAGCATTAAATTATAAAAAAGTTTTGATTTTTGCTATATTTTACAGTTTTGATATGCACATAACGCATATGTGCGAGAATTTCTTTGATTTATAAATAAAAAAGCATTAATCTTTTATTAGAGGAAAAATAAATTTTGACCACTTCAAAATTAAGGTATTAAGTCTAGCAGTAGATTTAATATAAATATTTAAAAAAGAAGGAGGTGAAAAATTTGAAAAAAATTAATCTATTAATAATTGCATTAATATCTATACTAACTCTTCCTAGAACCATTAACGCAAAGGAAATAGAAACATTTACCGAAACAAGATATTTTAAAGTAGTAGAAAGTGCAAAATATCCAATTACTAAGGAAATTAGTCAAAGCGAATACACATTGAAATCCGCTATGGCAGGTAATGATTCAACGATTTATACAAATTATTATGCTGTAACTTTAACAGCAGGTAAAACTGGATTTGACTTTGACTCTGGCGGAATGTATTTTCAATTGAACACGCAAATAAAAGTAGAATGGTCACAAACCCCACTATATAGCTCATATGATTTATTTGGTATAAGATGCGATTCAAAATGTGAAGAAACATATAAATTATTAAGAATTCCTGTAGAAGATAACAATTATATAGTAGCAAACTTACTTACTTCAGCATATACTACAACCGCTTATGGTACTGTATATGGAATTAATACAGCAGCATATGACGGAGGAATAAAAAGTGGTAGAATATATCAACTTGATCAAGAATTTAAAGCCTATAATGTAAGTACTGTTTATGGCACTTATTTACACGCTAACAATACTATTTCGGAACAAAATGCACTAGATTGTACTGTGGGTGCTGGCGGATATGGAAATGTTGTAGAATTTTTTAATACTGCAGCTCAATCAACATACGATAAAGACATATCATTATCAGTTTCAGTATAATAAGTAATTTAAAACTTGCTGGATAGAAATAAATAATTTCTATTCAGCTTTTTATTTAAATTAAATGTATGATACAATATTATCAATGATAAAGAAGGCAATGGGTGTTTATATGTTAGAATTAAAAAATGTATTCAAAACTTATGCAAATAAATCAGAAACTGTTATAGCTAATCAAGATATATCTTTAAAATTTCCCAATAACGGATTAGTATTTATTTGTGGGGAATCCGGTAGCGGGAAAACTACTTTACTTAATCTTATTGGTGGTTTAGATCAAGTAACAAGTGGTAATATCTATTTTAATAATGAAGATATATGTAGTTATAATGAAGAAAAATATGCTAACTATCGTAATCAATATATTGGCTACATTACTCAAACTTATGATTTAATTGACTCATTCACTGTATTAGATAATGTAAATTTATCTTTAAATCTCCAAGGTATTAATGATAAAGATAAATCATTACATACCTTACAAGAGGTAGGAATAGATAACCTAGCTAAAAGAAAAGCAAAGAATTTATCTGGTGGTCAAAAACAAAGAGTAGCTATTGCTAGAGCTTTAGTTAAGGAACCAAGTATTATTTTAGCAGACGAACCAACTGGTAGTTTAGATAGCCAAAATAGTAAAGAAATATTTACTCTCCTAAAAAAAATAAGTGAAAATAAATTAGTAATTGTAGTATCCCATAACCAAGAACTAGCTAATGCCTTTGCTGATCGTATAATAACCATTAGTGATGGAATTGTCACAGAGGATAAAATAAAAAAAGAAATAACTAATATAGAAGAAAAATTAACAACCAAACATATTAGTAAAAGCAAGATAAAAATTAGTAATTTAATATATAACCACAAATATTTAATCATTATGTTAATAGTAGTTTTAACTATTGTTGCTTTATTAAGTCTTTTACTTACCACAATAAATTATAATCTTATTAAAACCCATGCTACCGCCCTAAAAGAAAGTAACGTTAACAATGTTACAATTACTAAAATTAATCCTCAAAGTGGCAAATTAATATCTTTTAATCAAGAATCGCAAAAATATCTTACAAACTTTTTACAAAGTAATAATTTTAAATACGAACAAATAGGAAAGATATATCATCCTCAAAATCCAAGTCTAACTCCAGGAGATTATTCTAAACTTACCAAGTATAAAGAGGAAAATTGTTATGAGCTTAAAGTTGTAGATGAGGATGAAAATGGTCTAAAAACTTATCAAGAGCCAATATATTGCCTAATATTAAACGACCCATATAGTACTACAATAGGTAAAGAAATTCATATAATAGATCAACAAACTTTTCTTAATTTAAAAACAATTGGTAGATATCCATCAAATCCAAATGAAATAATAATTAATGATTACATTGCTCATTTCATTATTGATTACGGAGTTTTAGATGAATTTGGCAATATTTATCAACCAACAAGTTTTGAACAAATAGTAAATGACGATATCTATTTAGATTATGGTAATTACAAATTTAAAATAACTGCCATTATTACATATGAAGATTGCCCATATGATGTAATGCTAAAAACCAATTTAACATATTATGACGTAATAAGTAAAGAAACCAATACTATTAATCGAGAAATGGAAAAATTATCCTCTTATGAATCAAAAATCTTAGCAGCTTCTACACAATTTTATGTCGGCGAAAAATTTTTTTCTACAACATCAATTCCTCAAGTTACAGATTTAGTATATTATCAACCAGATTTACTCCTAAACTATATTGACGAAGAAGGAAACCAAAACTCTATTTCTAATATAACATATGATGAAACAATGCCTGAAGGTCAAATAATAGTTGATGCTCAATTATTAAATTATTTAACAGATAATGAATTTAGCAATATCTTTGGTTATAATCCAACCGATATTTCTGCCATAACTTCTTATATGGAGTCCCAAAACCTTCTTAATAAAGAAATAATCTTAAGAATAACAGACTATGCTGGAATTTTTTCTAATGATAATAGTTATGAAGAATATAAACTAAAAATAGTTGGCTATAACTTAAATCGTGGTAGCACCATAAGTAAAAAAATAGTTGAGAAGTATTTAGATATTACCTATAAAATAAGTTCATTTAAAATAATGAACCTATCTATTCCCCAAGCTAGCCTTCTTCTAACTAAATTTCAATCTAATCAAGAATATTCAATAAAAAGTGTATTCACTTATCTTATTGAAAATGCCACTCCAGTAATTCAGAGAATATCAACCATCGCAATTTATTCAAGTATAGGACTTTCTTTATTATTAATCTTAACTATCATTTTATTCATTTATTTAATATTACTAGTAAATAAAAAATCATTTAAATTATTAATCGATTTAGGTTTAAATAAAAATAATTTAAAATATTTTATTTATAAAGTTGGTGTAATTCTCTATTTAGTAACTTTAGTTCCGGTTTTATTTATTACTAAATATTTAGTTTACCTAATTAATAATCAAGTGACCAATTACTATTTTAAAAAAGAATTATCCTTTTTTTCTACTTATAAAATAAAATATCTTTTTTATGATTATTATGATATTATTTTAATAGTAAGTATAGTAACGATATGTTTTATATTGGCAACAATTATAGGAAGTTTACTAATTCCTAAAATCAACTTTACCAAATCTTCCAAATCAAATAAATAGAGGTGCATTATGAAAAAGAATATTATGATTGGTATTTTATTTTTAATACTTGTATTAAGTAATGGTTTAAATTACTATTTTAGTAAAAATAAATTAAGCAACAATTGTAATAAGGAAGAAATCGCAGTTGAAGAAGGTTTTATTTTAGTCCCAATAGCGAAACACTCACTAAAAGGTTTTACCAAAATTACACAAGAAGACCTAGTCTATGCCAGTATGCCCAAAGACTTTATCGATAAAAAAGGTGCTATTACAGATATTAATTCAATAATTAACTATAATGTAACTGTATATAGCGATATAAAGCAATATGATTTCTTTACTAAAGAAAATATCTATAAAGAAACCGCAAATGACTATAATGGTATTCCGAGCGGTTATAGTAAATTTGATATCGAAGTAAAGGAAGAACTTTATAACTTTGCTAGAGGCGATACAGTGGACATATACTTTGATGATCAAGAAAATGACGCAACTGCCTATGGCGAAATTTTTCATGGTGCCAGGATTTTAAAAGTTATCAATATTAGCAAAGTGAGAGCTGGATACGAAAGAATATCTGTATTATTGCCAGAAAATATAAATCATATTCTAGGACTAGCAAAAGACTATAAAGAAGAAAGCATAATTCTAAAACCTAATGAAGATAATACTACAAAAATAAAATATGTAGCTAGTGATAGTATAAAAGCATATGTTAATCTTAAATATTCTGAAATAGACAATTAAGAAAAGAGGCATAGTAATGAAAAAGAATTTAATTATCTGCATATTAGTTAGCTTAATTGTATTAAGCAATGGTTTAAATTATTATTTAATGCATAAAAAGAACAATACTAAATGTACAGAAAATATCCCATTACAATTTAACGGAAGTTTAATACTCGTTCCAGTAAGTAAACATCAAATGAACGGCTTTGATGAAATTAAAGAAGAAGACTTAGCTTATATAAAACTTCCAAAAGATTATGCAGAATCTTTAGAAATAATTGCAGACAAGAACCAATTAATTGACAAACAAATAGACTTATTTACTGAAATAGAAGAATATAGCTTTTTCTATCTAGATATGCTTAACAATTAATTTATAGGGGTATTAATATGAGTATTTTAAAAATTTATTTAATAAAATTAAAGAAGAAAGAAGAATTATAATATGTTAAGTCTTACTAATTCCTTTTCTATCTCTTTAAAATTCATTAAAGAACATATCTTCCTATTCATTATAATTACTATTGTTTTAGCCTTAAACCTTACCTTAATTGGTAATGCCCATAATATTTTAAAGATAGATATAGATTCTGTTCACGCTGAAAGTTTAGTAAAAAACCATAATATTTATGTTGAAATATCTTCTCCCAATAACACTCAAGATTATACTATAGAAAATTTAGCTAAAAATTTAGCAAATCAAAAGTCCATAAATGGCTATTTCGTTTACGATGGTGATAATCTTGTCCGTCTTTCATTTGCAAGTAAAGACTATTATAGCTTTTATTATAGTGCAATAAATAATATTGCTGAAAAGTATCTATTTCTTGAAATTTCTAACGAGTTTCCAAAAGAATATCTTGGTAATAAGCCAAATGCCAATAACGAAATAATGATTAGTAGTTACTTGGCACAATATATTACCCATTTAGGAATATACAATAAGCAAGGATTATTAAAACCATCTACTCAGGAAGAATTAATTGGGAACCAACTTACTATCGCCAATCAAGATTTTACTATTACCGGAATCTATAAATTATCCAACAATTTTTATAGTGGTGATTCACTAAATAGTGAAGAATTGGATTACATAGGTAATAATGTATTTCGTTTTTATGTCAGTAAAAACTTCGCCACCAGTCCATTAACTAAATCATTAAAAACAATTATCCTTTATGATGCGGACATAGAAACCTTAACACATATCTTTAAAGATTTTAAAAATGTTAGTATAGTAACTCCTTATTCTAAAGAGTTTTCAAGTATCCAAGATTTTTCTGATGTTTTAAATAAAAGCAGCCAAATTATTTTACCCGTTTCCTTTATTCTAATTGCCTCAATATTTTTCATCTTTAGTCATTTTTACTTCAAAAAAGAAAATTCTAATATTATGACTCTTCGTACTTTAGGTGCAACTAAAAAAGATTTGTTTAAAATATATATATGGCAAAGCGTTTTACTTTCTCTAATCAGTTTTTTATTGTGTATTTTCTTTATTTTCTTAACTAACTATATTATTAATAATTATCTTAACCAAACCATAACGTTTACTTTGATTTTTATCAAAAACAATTTTAGTACCTATTTTATTGTTGCCACAACGACTTTCTTAATAAATCTGTCAATTTTAATCTATAATATTTCAAAATTGTATAACAATCATCTATTAGTAAACAATGAACAATAAAATTTTATCTTAAAATACGGTTATTAATATTGCTAGAAGCCAGAGTTAATAAGATGTCAACCAACCTTGACAACTATTTTGGCATATGCTAAACTTGCAATAGTAAGGAGGTAAACACAATGATTCATCCACAAATGGTAACAATTAGCGATGGCGGAGGTGGAAGTCGCAAGATTTTAAGTATTGAAGAACTCGAGGCAATACGTAACTCATTAAAAGTTATACGTGATTCTAGTGACAACTATCTTCTAAGTATCCAAACTGTAATTAATTCCTTTGATAATCAAGATGTTGTTCAAAGCTTTTACTCTTCCGGAAAATTTGGTCAAGCTCAAAAAGAAAGATTACAAGAAATCTATAAAGCAGTTCAGGATTATACTGATGTCATTACTAGTGCCCATGGTTTAATATATGAAACTACTCGCTATACTTGGGAACAACAAGAATTAAGAGAGCAAGGAAAGTAACAAAAATATAAAAGGAGGGAAAATATATGGAAAATTCATCTATGATGGCTTTAGATGATGCATTCTTCACTTTATCTAATCAATCTCACGATGCTTTTAATCTACAATATGCATACGAAAATGCTAAATATATTTCTGAAGCCTTTGCCGGCGTAAATCCTAACTTAAGTACAAGTTGGGCCAAGGCTGCCGAATTCTTTGAAAAGATATCAGTAGCTGTATCCGATATGTGCCAAGAAGTTGCTGTTGATGTTAAAAAATTCGCTTATGCAGCTTATTATAGTGAACAAACAGCTGCTCAAGTTGTTGAAGAAGCTAACAACGCTGCAGCTAGCATTTTAGACAGATTAGGATTATAAATTTTTAAATTTTTATAGACATATTAAACGAGTAATTCACTCGTTTTTTGCGTTTAAGTCAACTTTTCACTTGCATTTCATATAATTTATTGCTATACTTATAGTCGTATGACTGCCAAGATGTGTGAGGTTGCTGATACGCGAGGAGAGGTTGTTAAAACCATTCCTAAAATCAGGGAATTCATTACGGAGCAAGTCTATACTAGATATAGGCGAAAGGAGGACATGCAATATGTCAAGTAACAAGGTTAGAATTAACCTAAAAGCTTATGATCATCGAGTTATTGATCTAGCTGCTGGGAAAATTGTTGACACTGTTAAAAGAACTGGGGGTATCGTATCTGGACCTATTCCTCTACCTACTGAAGTTGAAAAATTTACAGTACTAAGAGCGGTTCATAAGGACAAAGATTCAAGAGAACAATTTGAAATGCGTACTCATAAAAGACTAATCGATATTAAAGACCCAAGCAAAGAAACTATTGATGCACTAGCCCACTTAGATTTACCAAGTGGCGTAGAAATCAATATTAAGTAATTAAAAAATAATAGGAGGAAAAAATGAAAGGAATCTTAGGACGTAAAGTTGGGATGACTCAAGTTTTTACTAAAGAAGGTAAATTAATTCCCGTAACTGTTGTAGAAATTGAGCCAAACGTTGTAACTCAAGTAAAGACTGTCGAAACAGATGGTTACAATGCTATTCAACTTGGCGTATTCGACAAAAAAGAAAAGAATGCTAGCAAAGCTAGTATTGGCCACGCTAAAAAAGCTGGCACAAATCCTAAGCGCTTCTTAAAAGAAATTAGAGACGTTGACGCTAACTATTCTCTAGGTGATAAAGTAAGCGCTGATATCTTCGCTGTTGGTGACATCGTTGATGTTACAGGTACAAGCAAAGGTAAAGGAACACAAGGTGTAATAAAGCGTCACGGACAATCTCGTGGACCTATGGCTCATGGTTCTCGTTATCATAGAAGACCAGGTTCAATGGGTACAATGAGACCAATGCGTGTTCTAAAAGGTAAGAATTTACCAGGACACATGGGAGTTGAAACAACAACTATCCAAAATCTAGAAATCATTGAAGTAAATGTTAATGAAAATTACATTTTAGTAAGTGGTAATATTCCAGGACCAAAAAAATCTTTAGTTTTAATTAAATCGGCAGTTAAAAATAGCCGTAAGGCTAGCCCAAAAGAAATCATTAGCTATGAAACTGTAGTTGATGAAGTAGTTGAGGATGCAGAAGAAGTTACTGAAGCACCAGTTGAAGAAACTGTTACTGAAGAAGCAACTGAAACTGTAGAAACTCCAGAAGAAACTGAAGAAAACCAAGAGGAAAGTAAGTAATTACTTAGAAAGGTGATTCTTTATGGCAAAAGTAAAAGTTTTAAATATTAAAGGTGAAGAACTTAAAGATTTAACTTTAAACAAAGATATTTGGAATATTGAAACAAACGACATTGTTTTGAAAAAAGCAATCGACTTACAAATGGCTGCATCTAGACAAGGAACTCATAAGACTAAGACTCGTGCTGAAGTTTCAGGTGGCGGTAAAAAGCCTTGGAAACAAAAAGGTACTGGTCGTGCTCGTCAAGGTTCTATTCGTGCTACTCAATGGCGCGGTGGTGGAATCGCTTTAGGTGTTACTCCAAGAGATTACACTTTCAAGATGAACAAAAAAGAAAGAGTACTTGCTCTAAAGAGTGCATTAACTTATAAAGTAAATGAAAAAGGATTAATAGTAATCGATGATTTAACTTTAAAGACTTTAAAAACTAAAGACTTAAAAGAAATTATCGAAAAGTTAAAACTAGCTGGTAAAGTGTTATTCGTTACTAAAGAAGATAACGAAAACCTATATATGGCTTCTAGAAATTTAGGCTATGCTTATGCAGTATTAGCTGAAGAATTAAACGTATATGATATTGTCAATGCTGACTATCTAGTATGCGATGAAGCAACAGTTAGTTATATCGAGGAGGTGCTTAAATAATGAGAAATTATACTGATATTATTATTGCACCAGTTATAACTGAAAAATCAGCATCAGGAGCTAATCAAAATGTTTATACATTTAAAGTAGTAAAAGATGCTAATAAAATCGAAATTAAAAAAGCTATCGAAGCTGCCTTTGGTGTAAAAGTAAAAAATGTTAATACATTAATTACCAAAGCTAAAGACAGAAGAGTAGGTAAGTATACTGGCAAAACTAAAACTTACAAAAAAGCAATTGTCACTCTAGCAGATGGCGAAAAGATAGAATTATAGGATAGGGTGAGATCATATGGCAATTAAAAAATATAAACCAACAACTAATGGCCGTCGTGGTATGAGCACATTAGCAAATAGTGAAATCACAACAACTACTCCTGAAAAATCCCTACTAGTTTCTCAAAACAAAAGTGGTGGAAGAAATAATCAAGGTAGAATGACTGTAAGACACATCGGTGGCGGTGCAAAAAGAAAATACAGAATCATTGATTTCAAAAGAAATAAATTTAATATAACTGGTAAAGTAGCATCAATTGAATACGATCCAAATCGTAATGCCAACATCGCTTTAATTAATTATAAAGATGGTGAAAAAAGATATATCATCGCTCCTCAAGGTTTAGAGGTTGGTATGATTATTGAAAGTGGCGAAAACGTTGATATCAAAGTAGGCAACGCTCTACCACTTGCTAATATTCCAGTTGGTACAGTAATTCATTGTATCGAATTAAAACCTGGTAAGGGTGCTGAGGTAGCTCGTAGTGCTGGATCTAGCGCTCAAATCCTTGGCCGTGAAGGCAAATACGTAATGGTAAGACTTCAATCAGGTGAAACAAGAATGATCTTAGGTACTTGCTTAGCAACTATTGGTGTAGTAGGTAACGAAGATTATGAATTAGTTAACTTAGGTAAAGCTGGCCGTAAACGTCATATGGGTATCAGACCTACTAACCGTGGATCTGTAATGAATCCT
>CANQIR010000035.1 GCA_947624095.1 uncultured Bacilli bacterium | reverse complement strand
CGAAATGATAAAAATAATCAATTTTATCAAACAAAAAGCGATATGTTCGTTTTAAACATACCACTTTGTCAACAACCTGAAACCAACTAAAACTAGTTGGTTTTATTAGTTATTATTTCAATAAGTTTATTGGCACCAAAACTGTGATAAGAGTCTTTTAGAGTAAAAAGGGAGTAATATACGGTGGGTAGTTTAAATTGGGTTTTTACTTCAAAAATATGGTTAGTTTTAATTTCAGATTCAGCAAATTCTTTGGTTACTAAGCCTACACCGAGACCAATTTTGACGAAATCTTCTAATAGAGAGGAACTAGCTATTTCAATAGCGGATGTAAGTTGAATGTTGTTTTCTTGGCAAAAGTGGTCGAAGGTATCGCGAGAAGTTGAGGGAGGTCTTTGGATAAGGATAGGGTAGTTGTTTAAATCTTTCAGGGAAATAGTTTTATTTTTTAATTCGGGAAAGGCATTGGAAGCGACAATACAGTTATGTAGAATGCCTAAGCGAGTAATCTTTAATTCATCATCTTCATAACGATTTTCTTTGGCAATCAAGATATCAATATCACCGGTTTTAAGCATTTCACGCATTTTTTTACTGGGGTCAGTAAAGAGATGAATAGTTATTTTAGGATATTGTTGATGGAATTTTTCTAAATAGGGTAATAAAAATAAGCGAGCTAGGGTGGTGCTAATACCAATTTTAACGGTACCAGTTTCTAGTTGTTTTAAATTAGAAAATACTAATTCAGCATTATTAAAACAGTTAATACCTTGCTTAACATATTTATAAATGGCTTGGCCATTTTCAGTTAAATGGACACCTTTTTTAGTACGGATAAATAGTTCACCACCTAGTTGACTTTCTAAAGTTTTAATTTGTTTAGTAACTGCTGGTTGACTAATCATTAATTCTTGACTGGCTTTGGTGATATTACCAGTAGTAGCAACAACATAAAAGATGCGATATAGTTCATAATTAATATTCATAAAAAATCTCCTTTATTTATCATAACTAAAAGTTATGATAAATATTACAAATATGTATTTTAATTATAATTAATTTATGAGTATAATGCAAGTATGAGGTGGGAGAAATGGAAAAAAAGGTTGATTTACATATTCATAGTATTTATTCAGATGGTTGTAATACACCAAGGGAGTTAATGGAGTTAGCTATGCAAAATAATATTGGGATAATGGCAATTACAGATCATGATAGTATTTTAGGATCTAAGGAGTTAATGAAATTGCCAGATATGGGAATTGTAAGGTATAGTGGTACGGAACTAACAGCAAAGGTTAGTAAGGGAAGAATGCATATTCTTGGTTATAATATTGATCTTGATAATGAAGAGTTAAATAGAAGATTAGATGATATGAAAAAAGCGGCGGTATATAATTTATTAATGTATGTAGATGTTTTAAAAAGAGATTTTGGAATATGTATTCCGATGGAGAAGTTGGAACCACTGGTAAATAGTAAGTCGAATGTTGGTAGACCTCAATTGGCTTTATTGTTAATTGAACTAGGTTATTGTAAAACTGTTGATGAAGCATTTGATGTTTATTTAAGATATGCTTTAGAAAAGGTAAGAAAAGCAAAGGTTGGTTTAACAAAAGAAGAATGTGTGGAATTGATTAATAAAGCTGGGGGAGTTGCTAGTCTGGCACATCCTTGTTCTTTATTAATGGATGAAGAGGAATTGGAAAAAGAAATAGAATATCTACAAGGGATTGGTTTAAAAGCAATAGAAATTCAACATATTCATACAAGTGATAAAGATAGAAAGTTTTATTATTATTTAGCTAATAAGTATGGTTTATTGGAAACTGGGGGAACGGATTATCATGGACCTAAGGTTAAACCGGATGTAATGCTTGGAACGGGGAAGAATAATAATGTTAATATTGGTGAAGAGACTTTATCTTTAGTATTAAAGGTGAAAAGTAGATATTAAAAAACTCTATTTCTTAGGGAAATGGAGTTTTTTTAAATTATTCGGGAGTTGGTGAACCGGGTATATCGATATCGGGGATTTCATTTTCATTAGAATCTGGCTCTTCTGGAATTACAGGATTTTCCGGAGCTGTACCACTATTAATATATATAGTTAATGATGAAATATTAGTTAGAAAGGTACCACGATGTACTGATTGGTTAGCAATAAGACCAGGTGAGACATCAGGATTATAATACTCTGAGGTATAGTCAACATATTCAATATAAACTGGAATATTGTGAGAAGCTCCCCAGCTAGTAGCTTCAGTAACAGTTTTATTAGTAAATGATGGCATTGTTTCAACTCGGGAGTCATCGGTTAAGCCTTTACCAATAATTTTACTTTCGTAATTTTCATTAACTGATATACTGATGGTTTTAGGCATTTCAGCACTTTCTAATTCAAGATTAACTCGCATTGCTTTTTTGATGGCTTCTAAACTAGCATCGTAGTAACCTAAAGCACTAGTTACAGTATCGCTACCTGGTAAGTAAACTGGTAAATCATAATATTCTAAGTAAGTTTTTTGGATAGATATTAATTCATCAGAATCATTTTTAAAAAGCATATCTTTTGCTACTTCGTAGAAGGAAAGCATTTGATCAGTAGTAATATTAGTATCCATATTTTTACTGATAGCATTTAAGATTTGTTGAAAGCCATCGAGGGATTTAATAGTACTAAATTTTTGGGCAACGGCTTCAATTATTTCTTGTTGATGACGGTTTCTAGCAATATCGGATTCGGTATATAGAGCACGGCATCTAGCATAGGCAAGAGCTTGTTCACCATTTAAGGTTTGAATTCCTGGGTCAAGATAAATAGTATCTTTACCCCATTTACGATTAGAATTTTGTTCACAGAATTTACCGTTACAATTATGACCGTGATTATATGCATAATTTGGGGTTTCGACATTAATTGTAATGCCACCAACAGCATTAACTAAATCAACAACGCCTTTAAAATTCATTTTAACATAATAATCAATATCAATACCGGTGATATTTTGGAGAGTATTAATAACACAACCAGAACCATAAGCAGCTGAAGAATTAACTTTAGCTAGATTATTGTTGCGGCAGGCGATAGGAACGTACATATCTCTTGGCATACTGAACATTGTAGCTGTCAAAGTTTTCGGATTAAAGGTTATCATCATTAAAGTATCGCCATTAAAGGCTTGATTAACATCTAAGCCATCAATTTCTGAATCGACACCCATTAAGAGAACAGTAAATGGTTCAGATAATTTTTTATTAGATTTTAAAGTAAGATCTTGGTTTTCTAGTTTTTCACTATATTCAGCAATAACTTTAGTTTGATTAGCTATATCTTGATAAGTTTCTTCGGATGAAAAGATAATTGTATAATTGCTAGTAATAAAGATGGCATCAATTTTTTTACTGTATAAATCGGCAAGCATTTCGTAATAGTCTTCATAACTAACTATTTCATTAGACATCTTATCGCGTTCATAAAGTTTTTTAGCTAACTTATAACCTTCTAAGTCATTTTCATTAGAAATCATTCCAATTTTTGATGAGGAATTAAATTCGGTATCAGTTAAAGTTACTAAATTAGTAGTATAAGTTAAATAATCTTTAGTAAAGTCAAAGTTTTTAAAAAAGTAATTTACTAATAAAGAAGCAATAATTAAGATAGGGATTAAAATACCAGTAATGATACTTATAGCAATAAATGATTTATTTTTTTTAGTAAATAATTTAATGGGAGAAACTATTAGATAGATAAATAACCAAGCGGCCATAATAATAGTTACAATAAGACGAAGGACATTTTCTATATTATGTAGGCGACTTAGGGAATAGAGAAAGAAACCTAAGGTTATAAGATAAAATATTGATAAAATTATATAGGTAATACTATATGATTTTCGACAATTTTTAAGTTTGTTAAAGAATACTTTCATTAATGCACCTCTTTATTCTTAGTACTTTTATAATTATATTATATTTAGAAAATTAATACAATATTTTACAGAAAGTTGATTAATCCTTGACAAGTGGGTTTGTATAGATTATATATTGTGGTATAATGGTTTATAGTAGAGAGGAGATAAAAAATGGTTAAGAAGTATGTAAAGAAGATTTTCAATATTTTATTATGTATTGCTTTATTTTTATCTCTATTCTTTAATATACCAATAACTAGGGCAGAAGATAAGTATATAGGGACGACTTTGGCTGAAGGGGGATTAAGAGTTAGATCGGGTCCAGGTACTAAATATACACAACTTTCAATGTTACCTTTAGGTTCGGTAGTAGATATGGTTAATATTGTAAAGGTAGCTGATGAGGGCGGATGTAGTGATGGATGGTATCAAATATATTATGCATCAGAGAAAACTGGTTATGTATGTGCAACATATTTAGATGTAACTAAAAAAATAGAAGAGAATACTTCGGGTGTACCAAGAAATGATTACGAGAAATCTTTACAAGAAGCAGGTTTTCCTAGTACTTATTGGGCAGCACTTAGTGCTTTACATGATAAACATCCTAATTGGATATTTGAAGCTTTAAATACTAATTTAGAATGGCAAAGTGCAGTAGCAGCTGAAAGTGTAATTAGTGTTAATTATATTCAAACAAGTAATCAAGGATATTTATCGACAGAACCAAAATCTTTTAATTATTTAACGGATACTTTTATAGTACAGGAAGCTGGCGGATGGTATGCACCAAATAGAAAAACGGTGGCTTATTTTCTAGATCCAAGAACATATTTAAATGAAAAACAAATATTTATGTTTGAAAAGTTATCTTATGATCCAACTTATCAAACTAAAGAAGCTTTACAAGGGGTAGTTGGAACTTCATCATATTTAAATAATTATTTTGATGATTTTATTGCAGCAGGAGTAGAGAGTGATATTAATCCAGTATATTTAATTAGTAGAGTTAGACAGGAAACGGGAATTAATGGAGGCACTGCTACTAGTGGTAATGCTTTTACTTATAAGGGTGGAAGTTATAGTGGATTATATAATCTATATAATATTGGGGCTTATAGCAGTGAATCTAATCCGGTATTAGCTGGGTTAGTGTGGGCTTCCCGAACTGATGAAAAATATTATTTACCTTGGAATAGTATTTCTAAATCAATAAAAGGGGGAGCTAAGTATATTGCTGATTCTTATATTAATAAAGGACAATATACGGGTTATTTACAGAAGTTTAATTTAATAGGAAAGAATCCATATTCTCATCAATATATGGCTAATATTCAGGCACCAGCTAGTGAGGCGGTTTCAACTTATAATGCTTATGCAAAAATGGATATGATTGATAATAGTTTTAAATTTGCAATACCAGTATTTAAGAATATGGGAGAGAAATCGGTATTACCAGATCCAGGTAATCCTAATAATCATTTAAAGGATTTAAAAGTTAATGGTGCTACTGTAGTAGGATTTGCTCACGATACTTTTGTTTATAATTATTCAGTTAGTAAGTCTTCGACGACAGCTGTAGTGGAAGCAACAAAAATAAATGGTAATGCGGTAGTAAGCGGGACAGGAACTATTACTTTAAATGAGGATATTACACCGATTAGTATTCAAGTTAAAGCACAAAATGGAGATATTCAGGAATATAAAGTTAATATTATTAAAACTGAAGGAGCAGATCTGAGTGTTCAAGAATTAGTTAGTAGGGTATCTTTAAAAAGTGATGGAACTTATCTAAGTGGTTTAAGTTTAGGAATGACAGCGACAGGAATTAAAGCAGAATTAGCTAAAGTTTCTAGTGCAGCATCTATAAGTGTAAAAACTGCTAATGGAGTGGTTAAAAGTAATGAAGAAGCTTTAGCTACTGGCGATGTAGTAAATATTGTTAATGGTACAAGTAGGGCATCTTATACAATTGTAATATATGGTGATTGTAATGGTGATGGAAAGATTACAATTGTTGATTTATTAAAAGTACAAAAACATTTATTAGGTTATGAAAAATTAAATGGTGCATATGGAAAATCAGCTGATGTTGATAAAAATAATAGTATTGGTTTAACAGATTTATTGAGGGTACAAAAACATTTACTTGGTTATGATCAAATTGAACAATAGAAAGGATATATTATGAGGAAGTTAGGGAAGGTAATTTTTAGTTTATTAATATTTTTAGGATTTGGATTAAGTGTTAAAGCAGCTAGTGCAACAATTGGAATAAGTACAAATACTTCAAGAGTGGTTGTTGGGAGTAATGTAAGAGTAACAGTCACTATATCTGCAAGTCAACCTTTAGGAGCTTGGGAATATACTTTAGTTTCGGATACTAATATGTTTAGTTTAGTTGGTTATGATGTTAATCAACATTATATAGGATATGCTAATAATAATAATACTAAAAGTGTATCTTATAATTATACATTTAAAGCTAAAAAAGCCGGTACTGCTAAGTTTTATATTACGGGTGGTGATGTAATCGACTTTGATTATGCATCGATGGATGTAGTTAATGGTAGTAGAAGTGTTACGGTAATTACGGAAAAACAATTACAAGAGTCTTATAGTAAAAATAATAATTTAAGTAGTTTGAGTGTGGAAGGTTTTGATTTAACACCAGAATTTAAACAAGATAATTTGGAATATAGTGTGACATTACCACCGGAAACAACAACTATTACGATTAATGCAACAAAAGCAGATAATACAGCTTCGGTTAGTGGAACTGGGGAAAAGGAAGTTTCCCTTGGCCTTAATAAATTTGAGATAATTGTAACTGCACAGAATGGTAGTCAAAAGACTTACATAATTAATGCAACTGTACAAGAGTTAGAACCAATTGAAGTACAAGTTGATGGGAAGACTTATACGGTTGTAAGACAAGCGGAAGTATTAGATACACCCAATACATTTATACCAACTACAGTGTTTATAGATGGTAAAGAAGTTCCAGCATTACATAGTGATATAACTAATATTACTTTAGTAGGTTTAAAGAATGAAGATGGGGAGATAGCTTTATATAATTTTGATGTTAATGCTAATGTATATGTATTATATCAAGAAGTTAAATCTAATTCTTTTAATGTAGTACCACAAATTTATGATAAAGAATTAGATGGATTTATTAAAAAAGAAGTAGAGATAAATGGAATTAAAGTAAATGCTTTTGTAAGGGATAATAATGATGAGTTTTATATAATATATGGTACTAATACGGAGAGTGGAGAAACTCAATTATATAAATATGATACGAAAGAGAATACTTTACAAAGGTATGTAGAAGAAGATATTTTAAGTAATAAAGCTTATAAAAATTTCTTAGTTGTTATGGCTTTGTTTGGTGGAGGATTGTTACTTTCTTTTATAATTAATTTGAGTTTGTTGTCAAAGAATAAGAAGCTTAAGAAAAGAATTTTAAATCATTTAGAGAAGAAGAATATATTTACGGAAGAAGTTAAATCGCTTGAAGAAATTAAGGCTTTAGAAGAGGAAAAAGAAAAGGACAAGGAAGTTAAAACAACAAAGAAAGAGAAAAAGCCTAAGAAAGAAACTAAAGAGGTAGATAAAGAGAATATTAAGGAAAAAGAGGAAAAAGAAGAGGAAGTAAAAGATAAGGAGAAAAAAGAAGAGATAGGAGAACCTAAAAAAGTAGAAGAGGTTAGTGAGGAGACTGCTGAGTATATTCTTGATGAAAAGTTAGCAAAGAAAAGGAAAAAGAAAAAGAAAGCTTCTAGTGAAAACTAGAAGTTTTTATATGTCAATTATTTACAATAGTTGACAGTATATTTGTAAAGATATGAAGAAATTTAAGGAAAATTAAAAGTTTTTAGAGGAAAATGGGGTATAAACGGATAATAAATATAGTGAAAGGTATTAATACCTTTTAGATTAAAATAGTTAGGGGGTGAGAAACCTATATGAATATAATCCCGTTAAAATATGATTATATATTTACTGGTATTTTTAATAATCCAGATAATATTGAATTAACTAAGGAGTTAATTTCTCTACTTTTTGAAATAGATAAGGATAAATTAGTTAATTTAAAGATTTTAAGTAGAGAGGAATTAAGGGAATTTAGCAGTAAAGATAATGGTAAAAGACCGAAACAAAGAGACTTAGTAGTAGATGTTGATGGAATAAAATATAATGTGGAAGTAGATTCTAGTTATAGTAAAGGAGTAATGAATAAAAATACACATTATATAAGTTATTTATATGCTAGACAAGAAAAGATGAAGGGTGGTAATTATGTTAGTATTCCACCAGTAAATCAGATGAATATTATGATAAGTAATTTGCATCAAGGGAAAATAAAGGATCGATATCCAAGACAGAATGATGAGGGAAGAGTAATAGATAGTCAAGCTATGCACATATATTTACTTGATGTGGAATTTGGCAAAAATTTATGGTATACTGGATGTACAGACAAGATGATAAATTTTTGCCAATTATTAATGGCAGAAAGCATAGAAGAAGCAAAAGAAATAATGAAAGGAGGAGTATTTAGTAGTATGGAATTTGATCATGAGTTACTGGAAAAGGTTGCAGATGCTACAATGCATAGTGAAGAATGGGCATTAGAAGAAGAGATGTATCAGAATACCTTAAAAGTTGAAGCTAGATTACAAGGATTAGAAGAAGGTCGTGCTGCTGGTCGTGTTGAAGGCCTTGCTGAAGGACGAGCTGAAGGCCTTACTGAGGGACGTGCAGAGGGACGTGCAGAGGGACGTGCAGAGGGACGCGCAGAGGGACGTGCAGAGGGACGTGCTGAAGGCGTTAAACAAGGCAAATTACAGAGTAAAGAAGAAATAGCTAAAAACTTAATTCGAGCTAATGTAGCAAAAGATATAATTGCTAAAACAACTGGAATACCATTATCTCGATTATCAGCATGGTACTAAGCAAAAGGAAGTAGCAGTACTTCTTTTTATTTGTTAACATTTTAATAAAATTGACATTTTTAATTGAAAATGATAATATAAATGCAATTTTAAGAGGAAAAACATCTTAAATTTGCATAAAGTATGATATAATACAAAATATAAATGTAAGGATGGTGATATCAGTGTTATTACAATTTAAAACTAAAAATCATAAATGCTTTTATGACGAGATTATATTGGATATGACTGCTACACAAGAAAAAGGACATATTGAATCGACTATTGAAGTAAATAGCAATAATATTTTGCCTGTTGTTGCTGTATATGGCGCTAATGCTTCTGGAAAAACTGGGTTATTAGAAGCACTTTCTTATATGGTTGAAATTATTCGAAAATCGGTATTTTTTGATGTAACTAAGCCTTTTCCAGTTTTTCCATTTGCATTTAGTAAAAAAGCATTAACGGAAAATAGTGACTATGAAATTTGTTTATGTTTAAATGGTATGGAGTATAGATATGGCTTTTCTATTAATAAAAAGGGTATTGATGAAGAGTGGTTGTATGTTAAAAAGTTTTCTAATGATAAAAGAATAAAAGAAAAAATTATTTTTGAAAGGAAAAATGATAATGTTTATTTTTCAAACACATATAAAAAATATGATAAGAATTGGCAGTTTATTTCTAAAAATTATAGTTTAATTAATAATAGAATCTTAGTACTAACTAGTATTGCTTTAAAAGAAGAAACAGGGGCATTTAGAGATATTTACAATTATATTAGTAATTGTATCAATATTAATATTGATAATTATTGGCAAAAAGAAAAAAGTATTAATATTTTATTAGATAATAATTCTTTGTTTAATGATTTTCAAAAAATATTAAATGAGTTTGATCCATGTTTGGCTGGGGTTAAAATTGAAGCTGCTAATGATTTAGAAACAAATGAAAAAAAATATGTTATTAGTGGTATTCATAGCTCTTTAGAGGATAATAAATCAATTCTTTTACCTTTTATATATGAATCAGCTGGGACAATTAAAATTTTTAATATAGTTCCTTCTATTCTATATAATTTAAAGAATGGTGGTTTATTGT
>CANQIR010000034.1 GCA_947624095.1 uncultured Bacilli bacterium | reverse complement strand
ATTGTGATTGTTGTAATGTAGCAGAAGATCCTTGTATGAAAGATATTGGTATTCTAGCTTCCCTAGATCCCGTAGCTATTGATCAAGCTTGTATTGATTTAGTTAAAAATTCTAATGACCCAGGTAAAGAACATTTACTAGAAAGAATTAACTCTAGGCAGGGTACTCATACAATTGATGCTGCTGCTGATTTAGGTATTGGTACTAAAGAATACGAATTAATCGAAATATAAAATCATTGAGCAATCAATGATTTTTCCGTATTAACTCAATATTATAAAAAATATATCCATTTTAATTAGTTAGGAGATTCAATTGTGTTATCAATAAATTTATATGAACTATTGTTAGAAAAATATTTAGATTTTAAAACCTATCTTATGGAAAATAAAGATAACAAAGATGATAAAGAGCTAAATGAGACTATAGAAAAATTTTTTATGAATGATGGAAAAATTACTAAGTATAATATTTATAAATCATTAATGACTTTATTAAAAAAGAAATATGAATTATCTAATTTAAATGATGATGAGTTTGTCAATGAAATGGTCCTACGATATGGTAAGAGTAAAAGTATCTTTGATGAAGATATTGATTTTGATGCATTCACAAATATATACGCCAATTATATTGAATATGATGAAGAAAATTTAAAAGATATCGATAATTTTATGGAAGAAGATTTTATACTAGATGATTGTAGTTTAGATTATTTTAAAGTACCTGAATTTGTTAATAATTTATTAGAACTAGGCATTAGTTTTAAATATTCAGTGCATGAAGATGAATGGTATGTAGAGGCAGATGATATATTCTATGATGTTTTAGAATATGTATCTGATGAAGTCAGAAATGATAAAAACTATTTTGCGAAAATTAAAGACGTGAAATTTCCAGCTTTAATAGGTAAAGATTTACGAAATAATGAAAAATTTATATTAGAAAGTATAGATAAGTTTGAGTATGAATACATTAGTGATGAATTAAAGCATAATAAAAATTTTATCTTAAAGTTAATGACAAAAGCCCCAAATTTGTTTTACTGTTTAGATGAAAAGTTTAGAGATGACAAAGATATTGTTTTAAAAGCTCTAGAAGAAAAAATAAAAGAAAAAACAAGAAGAAAAAGCGTGCAAAAAACAGTAATAAAAGAAATTGTTTTTGCAGTTGATTATGGCTTTTTTGAACATATTAGTAATAGATTAAAAAATGATCCAGAAATAATTGAAAAAGCTTTAGAATGCAGTATTGATGATTATGAATTTTTACCACCAAAATATAAAAATGATAAAAAAATGATTGAAAAAGTATTAAGCATTGAAAAAAATGTAGCTAAGTATTTAGAAGATGAAATAAAAAATAATTCTAAATACATAGAAGAATTATATTTAAAATATGACTTTTCAATTGTTTATACTAATAGTGAAATAATTAATAAATATTCTAATGATAAAGATATTATGAAAAAAGAAATATATAAAAATAATGATACCATAAATTACTTAAGTAATGAGTTATTTAATGATAAAGAATATATTATAAATGTAATTGAGGATGCTCCTCCATCTCACAATTTTTATAATGATAGATTAAACAAAGCTTATAAGAATGATGAAGATGTTATGTTGAGGTTGGTTAAGCATAATAATTTTTATATAAACTTTGTTGGAAAGAAGTTGCAAAAAAAATTAATAAAAATGTTGAATATTGCTGAGGAAGCTTATTTAGCTGAAGAAGATCCTAACCGAGTTTAATAGTTACAATATGATTTAGGTATTGCAAATATGAATTAATGGAAATAGATTAATCTTATTGCAACAAAATATTATTTATGTTAGAATTAATAATGTTTTAAAGACATTGCTTAATGGCCTATTAGTCAAGAGGTTAAGACATCTCCCTCTCACGGAGAAGACGAGGGTTCGATTCCCTCATAGGCTACCATTTATGATTTTTAAACCGCGAATTTTCGAGGTTTTTTCATTTGTACTCTCAAAATTACTCCAATTTGTATATATTTATCAGTAACTTATGCTATCTTCTTTATTTTTTTATTTCCAGATGCCCATATTTATTAACAGTTGTAGAATAATTCGTATGTCTTAATCTTATTTTGGTATTTTTAAATATTATTATTGCATAATATTTAATGATCCTAAGTATCCCGCGTGGACTTAGGACTTTTTTACTATATCGTGCCAGTTTGATGGAAAATTCATAGCATTTAGTACATCATTTAATGAAATAGTATGCAATTTTGACTGTATACTCATCATTCTACTATATAATTTGTGATGAAATTTATCATAATCTTCTTTGGATAATAATAATTTTAATGCAATTACGACAGCAAATAAGTCATTTTTCCCAATTGCGTATCTTCCATTAATAATTGGCAAACTCAACATTTGATGATATTTTGTGTCATTTATACTAGTGTATGTTGGAAATCTATAATTATATAATCTTTCATCGTGAGCACATAAATTTCTAGTTTTAGTGAGAATATTTAATAAACTATATAGATCTGTTTCATTAATATTTAATTCAATAGCTATTTTTATTCTTTCTCGTTGTTTCATTAATCTATAAAAATTACAAATATCTCCGAATGATAATATATTGACTAATACCCATAAAGGAATGAAACCATAATTTATTATGTAATGATTAATATATTTATTTTCGATATTGTTTGCAACATTTTTATTTATATTGCCTAATAAACCTTGAATATGTTTTATATTTTTTTGCTTAGTATCATTATTTACATTAATATTTTCAAAAGTTTCAAAATTATTTAATTTTAAATAATTATCATTACCATATTGTTCAGAAAAGTAATATGCAATCAAAGCTCGTAATGAATTTTCAAATTTTAAAATATATTCTAAAAATATATTTCTTAGTTGCCTATCAAATTCGTGAAGGGCATAAATTTCATTAAAGTTTGTTCTATTTTTATAAACATTAAGGTTTTGTTCATCTAAAAATAAATCCTTATATCCGTTTATGATATTGTAATAATTGTTATGTAATAATATTTTTTTTGCTTCTTCTTCATCTTCAAATATTATATTTCGTGATTTTAGCAAATTTATTTGTTCATCTATATTTTTAAATTCTTTCATAATAATAAAAAAGTCTTCAGTCCACTCGGGATACTGAAGATCACTTACAAATTAATGATACATCTAATTGTTGTGATTGTCAATATCCGAATTTGTTTTTACAATTACATTATTTAGCAATTAAGACTTTATTTTTTCACTTCCTCTCATTTAGTTTACTAAGTCTTTTCCAGTTAATCAGCAACTTTTACTGTTCATAGGCTACCATTTATGTCTATTATACTTCGTTATTACGGAGTATTTTTTCTTATCGATTAATCAACCCTCGTCTTTTAATCATTAGTCTAATCATCAATTTCCAATAAATATGGACAATGATCAGAACCATAAATTTTATTCAAATATTCCGCCCGTTTTATTTTATCTTCCATTCCTTTATTTATAAAAATATAGTCAATTCTCCATCCCATATTTCTTTCTCTAGCATTATATGCATTCGGCCATACCGAATATATATTACCTTCCTTATTTAAATAACGAAAACTATCTATTACCCCTAAATTTAATAATTCATCAATCTTCTTTCTTTCTGGTAATGAAAACATATTATTATTGTAATTAGTTTTAAAGTTTTTTAAATCAAGTTCCGTATGTGCAATATTAAAGTCTCCACATATCATCACCATTTTATTTAAATTTTTAATTAATGTTAATAACTTATTTAAAGCTGCAAACTTATAAGGATGCATTTCCTTATTCCGTCCACCGTGTGGTATATATACATTGATAAGATAATAATCATTATATTCTAATAGCAGAAATCTTCCTTCATCATCAAATTGTTCCAATCCTATTTTATCTACTACTCTCAATGGTTTTTCCAAAGTCATTACTACCATTCCACTATATCCCTTTTTCTTGGCAAAATTATAATAAGCATAGTATCCCCACTGATTATTAATTTCCTCATTCATCTTTAATTCTTGAATACAAATAATATCTGGTGCATAATCCCTAATTAGATTACTAAAATGTTTATTCTTTTCAGCACTCCGATAACCATTAATATTCCAAGTAATAATTTTCATCTAACCACCAACACATTATTATCATATCATAAAAATATCCCAATATCTTAATATGGTTTAATCTTTCTTAGTAGCGGTTGATCTCCTAATTTAAATACTGTATCATGATCAATCAATACCATTGGATAATCTTTAAATTCATCTGGTAACTCCTCCGGTTTATCACAATCAGCATCTAAATAACTATCTAATAACATACAATTATCGCCACAACTACCATCTAATAAAGTATCTGCTACGTAATATCCTTGTTTAGCTAACTCTTTATGAAAAAATTCCTCCGTCCCAACTGGCACATCACTAGCTTTTCTAGTTAAAAATGGTTGAACCTCTAAACCAGCCAATACCGACCCATCTTTATTTCTCACATAATCTTCCTCTAAATTCCGCAATATTAAATAAGAACGTGGACAAATAATTTTTTGTGTTGACCATTTCTTTTGAATAAATTTAAATACATAATCGCCAATCTGATATACATAAGCACAACTACCATTACCTATAAATCTCGTCACTTTACTATTACTCATACTTAAATACTTATCAACATATTCTTCTAACTTATTACCTAAATGATAACTATAAACTCTATCTATTTCAAACTGCCATTTAGCTTTTGTATTCGGCTTAGCAAAACAACCAAAGAAAGCTTCACAATCTTCTCTAATCTTTTCCGATAAACATTCAACATAATGAGCAAAAATCATAAATTTATAATCCGAAGAAGTCATATATAATTTATCAGCCTCTTTCTTAAATTCCTCCACAAAAAGAGGATTACTTTCAAAAGTAATTGAACATTCATCAATTTGAACTGGTATTTTTTCTAATAATTTATGTGCTATAGAATTTTCTTGATAATTATCTAAAATATATTTTTTTAATTTTTCCCATATTTTTCTATCTAAAGAAGAGTCTAATACTGCCACTGCTAACTCACTAATATCTTCCTCATTCATTAAATCTGGTCCCCAAATAATTAACTGTTCACCATCTTCATAAGTATAACTAGTTAAATACTTAGTAAAATCATCATAAATAACCTCAATTAATTCTGGATAATGTACTATTATATACTTCATAAATAAAAATCTAATATGTAAGTCAGGATTTAAATAAAACAATTTCACCAAGTCCATATTATTATCTAAATCACTAAATATAAATTCAAAAATAAAATCTAAAACTGCCTTATTATCCTTACTTACTAAATCAAATTTCTCCTTTATATATTCTTTTCCAACTCTTGTCTTAAACACCATATCCCGTAATTTAAATTTCTCAATATCTTTATATTTAATATATCTACTTAATAAATACTCTAATTCTTTAGCAAATTCCTCATTATCATAAATAATATCAAAACAAAAATAAGGTAAATCATCCATCACTAAATGAATAAACCTTCTAATAACCTCATTTTTCTCCTCATTGCCTCTAATTTGACAAAGTAATATTTGTTTATCAGTATCCGTAAAACTATATAAAAAATCAACATCCCCATTTCTTAATCTTTCTATTGGATTAAATGCCATAATGCCACCCCTAAAACTATCCGTTATTATAATAGAAAGCAAATATTTAATCAATCAAAAAACTAGGTCATATTTTTTTCATACCCATCATATTAAAATATCCCATTATATTTATCAGTAACTTTCTTTTTTTTAAAATCCTATTTACTATTTTTCGTATCCCCAAAATTATCAGGTAATAATTCCTCTACTAATTTAAATGTTTTATCCTGTAATTTATGAACTGTCCTATATTGCTTAAATATTTTATGTTCACTTGTTTTAATAAAAGGCTTTTCATAATCAATCCCTAAAATTTTAACATCGACAGATAAACGATTATTGCAATAATCTTGAGGCTTATCTTTTAATACATAAGGTCTAGTAACAATCACTCCCCATGCATAAACCCCTGCCTCATACTTCTTAACTTGATTTCCTATATGTAAAAGCATAATATCCCCAATCTGCATCTCCTTTGTTGCTAAAAATACTTCGATATGTCCAATATTTTTAACTTTTTCAAAAATATTCCAATGTTTTAAATTAACTGGTTGAAAATAACAATTCATCTTCTAAGCCACCTCTCCATTTAATTATAACCCAATTATCATTCCATCACCAACTAATAATTTAAATTCAAATAATTAAAGCCAATTATTCTCTATTTTTCTCAGCCTCAGCTTCCAACAGTACCATAAATGCTAATTTCTTTTATATAAATGATTGTTAATAAAATAAGACATAATTTCTTTAAATATTTCCAAACTAAAAATAGGTGATTCTATGCAATACTTAAAAGAAAACTTTAGTAAATGCCTCATAATTTTTATGATTTATTCCCTCATAGGATGGTGTTGGGAAGAATTTTTATTAGGCGTTATTCAAGGTCAAGGTTATACTGATAGGGGAGTATTATTAGGTCCTTATTGTTTAATCTATGGAATAGGTGCTTTAATAGTTATTCTTATCCTCTGGCCCCTAAAGAAAAAAGAAATAAAATTTGGCAAAATCAATATTTCTCCTATTTTAATATTCTTTCTTTGTAGTTTTATCTTTGCCATTCTAGAATTGGCATCTTCATATATTATGGAATTATTTTACAATCATTGGGATTGGGATTACTCTAATCTTGCTTTTGATTATGAAGGCCGTATTGCTCCTTTAATATCCCTTGGCTTTGGCTTAGGCGGTGTAATTATCATTTATCTAATTCAACCTCTAGTTACTAAAATTTTAAATAAACTTAATCAAGAAACTATAAAAACTATTGCAACATTTTTAACATTCTTACTTTTTATTGATTTAATTTATACTATCATAACCTAGTAAATCGCTTTAAGATTTACTTTTTTTCTTCTTTTCAATATAATAAATTTGAAATGGAAGTATTACTATGTCTAAAAAAACTTTAATAATATCTTTAATCCTTAGCTTATTCCTTATCCTAGCTTTTAATTATCAACCAGGTAATCCATTGCCTAATTTCCTTGGCTTAGAATACTTAGTTATTTACTCTTCTTTAGCTTATCTAATTTATCATTTACTATCATCTAAAATTACTAAAAAACTCGATGTAACTATTTTATCACTTATCTTTTCTCTTATTATTTTAATTGGTAAATCATATACTTATACTGGTGCCATCAAAACTTTATTTTCTAGTCTTTCCAACCTTACTATGTCATTGTTATCGTTGATTACTTTCTTTATCTTCATCTATTATTTAATCTATCACTTATTTAATTTTCTTGATCATCCCGCCAAGTCTAAACCAGCCAAAATTTCTAAAATAAAAGATTTAATCTTTAATCGTCATCCTTTTCTTTACCCATTTATTATTCTTTTATTAATAAGTATCATTTATCTAATTGCTTTCTATCCTGGTACTGTTGCTTATGATGGCTTTTGGCAACTTGATTTTTACTTTGGTCTTCGTCCATTTAGTGACCATCATCCTGCAATTGTATCTATGTTAATGGGTAATCTTATGAAACTAGGTACCAATATTCTTAATAATAACTTCGGCATCTTTTTATATATCATTATCCAAGTTCTTATAAATGCATCTGTTTATGCTTATGTCTTACTTATTATGCAAAAGACTAATACCAATATCAATATTCGTCGAGGAGCTCTTCTATTTTTTGCTTTAACTCCCTTTATCAATATCTATGCTATTACTTACATCAAAGATACAATTTTCTATTTAGTCTTTTTACTAATCTTTACTTATCAATATTATCATTTATATTATTTACAAGAATATAAAATATCTAATTACTTAATTCTTTTAATCCTTTATACTATCTTATTTATTTATCGAAATACTGGTTTCTATATCGCTTTATTTTCTTTAATATTTATTCTTGTAACCAAACTAAAATCTAAAAAATCCTTTCTTTGTATATCATTCATACTTATATATCTACTTGCTTTAAAGTATACTTATCAAAATATCTTCTTACCTGCCTATGACATTGCCCCATCTCCTACAAGAGAAATGCTTTCTATTCCTCTCCAACAAACAGGTCGTTTACTAAAATATCACTATTCTGATTTAAAACCAGAAGAAAAAACAGAATTACAAAAATTCTTTAATATCAAGTTAGAAAAAGTAGGTAAAATATATGACCCAAATAGGAGTGATAACGTTAAATTCCGTTTTTTAGAATATCCTACTCATACCGAATTAAAAGCTTATTTCCAATTATGGCTTAATGAATTTATTCAGTATCCTTTTACTTATGTTGAAGCTACATTAAACAATACTTATGGCTATTTTTATTTAGATGTCCAAAACTTTATTGGTGAAGAACTAGGCTTTTATACCATTGCTTCTAACAAGTCCATTAATACCGGCTATTTTTCTATTAACTTTCAAGATAGTACCCAAGGATTAAGAGACTTCCTTTATAATTTAGCCAAAATTATTGCTAGTTTACCAGTCATTAGTCTTCTATATGGTTGCGGAATCTATACTACAATCTTGCTTATTTCCACAATTTACCTGGTATTTAGAAAAAAATATCAACTACTTGCTTATCTATCTTCCCTATATTTAGTAGTTGCTCTTTGTTTAGTCTCTCCTGTAAATGGCCATATGCGTTATTTATTTCCTGTTGTCGTTAGCACTCCATTACTAATTGCTATTCTTTCTCATACTCTTCAATTAATTAGTAAACAATAACTTAAAAGTTTCTTTCATATTTTCATTTATTTCATCTAGAGTATAATGAATATCGCCTCTAAAAGTTCTAATTAATAAACTTGTACACCCATCAATAAATAAAGTAACTTTTAATTTGGCATTTGTATCACTACCAAAACCTAAAACGCTACTTAATTTACTTGTTAATAACTCACTAAGTTTCTCCGTAAAGAGTAGGGGTTCATTACTAGCAAGTACCATCGAATATATCTCTTCATTTTTCTTAATATATGCAAATATTTCATCAAAACATTCATCGATATTTTCTAAAGTATATAACTTATCTATATCCGTAACTAATACCTTAAAAGTCTCATCTTGTAATTCTTTAGCGACATCATAAATATTATCATAATGTGTATAAAAAGCACTTCTAGTAATATCGGCTTTCCTAACTAAATCAGTAACCGTAATTTTATTTAAACTTTGTTTTTCCTTCATTAATACTGCAAAAGACTTCTTAATTCTATCTCTTGTTTTCCTTGATGAAGCATTTATTACTTTAACTTTCATTTTTTATCTCTTCCCTCATAAAATAAAATGTACCGTAATTATAGCATACTTTTTGACAAAAATATATACATAGTCAAAATTTTGACAATATTTAATAATTTGCTATTTACCTCTATCATACTTCTTGCTATAATGCTTTCTGTTCCTTTAGAAAGGGGATAATTTATGAAAAAAATAACTGACTTTATTGTTGAAAAGAGATATATTTTATTAATTACCTTTTCCTTATTAGCCGTCGTCTCTCTTTTAGTATCTAATAAAGTAAATATAAACTATGATATGGCTAAATACTTACCAGATACTTCTGATACTAGAAAAGGCTTAGATATCATGGAAAGTGAATTTGTAAGTGATACTAGTACTTTAAATATTATGTTACAAGATTTATCAGAAGCTGAACAAGAAGGTGCTTATTCATATTTAGAAAGTTTAGCTAATGTTAGTAATATCACTACTGATGAAAAAGATAATTATACTTTATATACATTAACTATTGATGCCAAAGAAGATGCTAAAGAAACTAAAGAAGTATATGATGCTGTAACTAGTCATTTTAAAGACTCCTTGGTTGATACCTCCGGCAATGCTACTAATCATAATAAAACTGTTTTACCATTTTATATCATTGCC
>CANQIR010000033.1 GCA_947624095.1 uncultured Bacilli bacterium | reverse complement strand
ACCTACGACCTAACGGTTAACAGCCGTGCGCTCTACCGACTGAGCTAATCAGGCATTACTCATTAAGTATAATAAATATATTTTGGAATGTCAACAATATTTAAAATTTTTTTGACTTTTTTTGGAGGGAGGGAGAAAATGTCTAAAGCTAATATATTATATGTCACTTGAGATGACTGAATCCATAAACTTATTATATGTTGAGAATAATATTTTATACATAAAAGCATCACAAGGATGTGACGCTTAATTATTCAGTTGGATAACCACAATCTGGACAATATTCTTCGGTTGTTGTTTTATGACAGTTTGGACAAAAACGTTCTGGTTTTGATTCAATTGGTTCTTCATGAGCAGTAGGTGTTTCGGGTTCTTCAACTACTGGTGTTGGCTCTTCTTGATGAATTTCTTCAATTATTGGTTCAGCTTGTTCTACTGACCCAGATGTTGGTGTTACGACATTTTCTGTTTCTTCGTTATTAATAGTAATCGGCTCTGATAGTGTAGGTGTATCGCTTTGTACTACGGAGATATCATTTATTGGTTGAGGTGACTCACTAGATTGTTCATTATCATTAATACTAATTGGTTCAAAACTATTAGCAATAGGATTAACTAGTTGAATATCATTATTTTGTGGTTCAACTGGGGTAGATGCTTGTTCAACGTTAGTTTGAGTAATTACAGGTTCTGCTTTAGCTTGTGGTGCTTCTAATGGAGGAACTGGTTCTGGAGAGGCATTAGCAACTGGTACTTGAGATTCGGGTTTAGACTCTATTACGACTGCTGGTGATTCTTCTACCTTAGATTGTTTAGCTAAAAATAGGTTGGAATTTAACTCTTCTTTCTTAGCTTCTGGTGATTTGATTGTTTCTTGATTAATCTTATAGTTATTAGACAAGTAGGAAGCTGAATTGTTTAAGACTTCTGTATTTTTTTCAATACTATCATCAAATAATGGTAATTTATGATATTTAAATATTGTAGCAATGATAGAAGCGGGGAAATCTTCTAATTTAGTATTATAACTTGTACTTTCTAAATTATAATCAATTCTTTCTTGTTTTAAAGTATCATTTAAATTATCATTATATAATTTTGTTAATGTATCATTAATTTTGGTATATTCTTCAGCTTTGATTACGGGATTATTAATGAAATTATACATAGTGTTTTCAACATTTATTAAATTATCGATAAGATGATTATTATCAATATTAATAGCATTTTTTAAGCGAGATAATTCATTAGTAATTGTTTCATCAGTAACGAATTCATTAATTAATTCATCAACAGCTTTATTATATTTATCAACTTGGCTTTCTAAGTAATCATAATTTTCACGAATATGATGATATATATTCTTTCTTTTACTATTTAAATTTCCACTAATTATACCAATTAATGCTAAAATTACTAAGATAACTAACACTAATATAAAAACGGGATTTGTTATTAAATCTAACATATCACTCACCTAACCTCTTTTCCTATTGTTTTTATTATAACATCTTTTTTTCAATTATAAAATAAATTATTGCATTAGTTGGGAAAATTCTTCTGGGATTGGGGTTTCAAAAATTAGTTCCTTTTTTGTTATTGGATGAGTAATGGTTAGTTTGTAAGCGTGAAGACATAAACGGTGGTAAGGGACTTTGAAAGGAGAATATTTTTTATCACCAAGAATGGGACAGTTGATATTAGCTAATTGAACTCTTATTTGATTTTTACGACCTGTGATAATTTGGATATTAAGTAAGGCACGATTATTTTTAGTTTTAATAATTTGATAATCAGTAATTGCTTGTTTTCCTTTTGCAGAGTTAGTACAGTAAGTATGGAGAGTTTTAGTTTCTGCTAAATAATTGATTAAACGAGCTTTATTTTTAGGGGGAATGTTTTCCGTAATGGCATAATATTGACGAGTAAAGGTATGCCAATTATTTTGGAGAAATTCTTTGACTTGAGGGGATTTAGCAAAGATGATAAGACCAGAGGTATCTTTATCTAAACGATGGACAATGAAGACTTTATTATGAGGATTTTGTTTTTTTAGATAAGTTTTTACATCATTATAAAGTGTGTGGCTTTCTTTTTTATTAGTTTGAATAGTTAGGGTAGATGGCTTTTTGTTAATAACTATGATGAATTTATCTTCGTAGATGATATTTAATTTATTCATTGACATAATAACGAAAAAAGAAGCATTAAGCTTCTTTGAAACTATGTTTTACGCGGTCTCTTTCTTCAGCAGCTTTACCATTATTGAAACGGTCAACAGTTCCTACTAGGTAACCAGTGATTCTTCTAATTCTTTCGAATCCTACTCCTTCACCAACTGTCTTTTTAGCTGTTTCTTTGCTTTCCATAGTTTCAGCAATTTTTTCTTTTTTCATAACTCTACCTCTTTCTATTTACATCCACAGTTTAAACTGTGAATTTTTTCTAAACTTACGGCTTCGCCCTCACGTCTTCCGCAACCTGGGCAAACATCTTTAATGACACCAACATAGCCACATACTGGGTCTCTATCTACTGGATGGTTAATTGCACCATAACCAATACCAGCTTCTTTCATTATTCTAACAACCTTTTCAAAAGCTTCAAGATTTTCACTTGGATCGCCATCTAATTCAATATAGCTGATATGACCAGCATTAGTTAAAGCATGATATGGAGCTTCAAGTTTAATCTTTCTAGCTATTGATATATTGTAATAAACTGGAATATGGAATGAATTAGTATAATAAGCACGATCTGTTACACCTTTAATTTTGCCATAGATAGATTTATCGATATTAGTAAATCTACCAGATAAGCCTTCGGCTGGAGTAGCAAGTAAGGTGAAATTAAGATTATACTTTTCACAATATTCATTACATTTTTCACGCATATGGCCGATTATTTCAAGACCAAGTTTTTGGGCTTTTTCACTTTCGCCATGATGTTCATTGGTTAGAGCTTTTAAGCATTCAGCTAAACCGATGAAACCTATTGATAAAGTACCGTGTTTTAAGACTTTTCTCAAACGATCACCTGGTTTTAGTTTTTCGCTATCTAGCCATACACCTTGACCAAGTAAGAATGGGAAATTATTAACGTGTCTACTACATTGAATTTCAAATCTTTCAAGTAATTGGTCTTTGACTAATTCCATTAGTTCATCTAATTCTTCATAGAATCCTTTAAGATCTGGTTTAGATAAGTTGTTTGGTCCTAGAACACCGTGCTTAATACCTAAACGAGGAAGGTTGATAGATGTAAATGATAAGTTACCTCTTCCAGGAGTAATAGCTTTTTCGGGGTCTACAACATTAGCAAGGACTCTAGTACGACATCCCATATAACCTACTTCAGTACGATAATCGCCTTCTTTATAATACATTTTATTAAATGGCGCATCGATGAAGGAAAAATTTGGGAATAATCTTTTAGCTGATACTCGACAAGATAATTTAAATAAGTCGTAATTTGGATCTTCTGGATTATAGTTAACGCCTTCTTTAATTTTAAAAATTGAGATTGGGAAAATTGGTGTTTCACTATGACCAAGGCCTGCTTCTACTGCTAGTAGATAATTTTTCATTACCATACGGCCTTCGCTTGATGTGTCAGTTCCAAAGTTAATTGATGAGAACGGAACTTGAGCACCAGCACGACTATGCATTGTATTTAAATTATGAACAAAAGCTTCCATAGCTTGATAAGTTATTCGATCAGTTTTTTTGATAGCTTTTTCGATACTCATTGAAAATAATTTTTTTAGAGTGGCATTTTCTTTATAAAATTTATCAAAAACTTCAACATCAATATCGATAGTTTTAATATTATCTATTGTTTGTTTAACAGTTTTCATATTGACGAAATCAGCAAAATCACTGAAATCGAGTAAGTCTTCTATAGTTTGTCTTAATTGTTTTCTAAATGTTTTAACAACTCCGGGAGCCATATAGTAATCAAAAGCGGGAATACTTTGACCACCGTGTTGGTCGTTTTGGTCTGCTTGAATAGCAATGGCTGCTAAAGCAGAATAACTCATAATATCATTTGGTTCTCTTAAATGACCATGACCTGTAGAAAAACCATTTTTAAATAATTTTTCAAGGTCAATTTGCTGACATGTTGTAGTGCCCATTGGTAAGAAGTCCATATCATGAATATGTATATAACCTTCGTCGTGAGCATCAGCAAATTTCTTTTTCATTAAATATGATTTAGCGAATTCTTTAGATACTGTGCCACCATATTGGAGCATAGTACCCATAGCGGTATCACCATCAACGTTAGCATTTTCTCTTTTAGTATCATTTTCACTTGATGATTTTAAGCCTAAGCCTTCTAGAGTCTTTAAGAATTTATGAGTTTTTTTATCATCCATAAAAGCTAGTCTGGATTGAGCTCTTCTTTCACGATATTCAGAAAATGATTTATAAACATCTTCATAACCTTTTTTCTTTAAAGATTCTTCAATTAAATCTTGAATTTCTTCAATTTTAATTTTATCTTTATCTTTATACTCTTTAGATATCTTAGCTAAAACATCTTGTAGTACTTTTTGGGTATCCTTTTCAGTATAAGGATGACGTTCTTCTTCAGTATCAATTATGATACTATCGAAGCCTTTTTTGATGGCTAAAGCAATTTTAGTTTCATCAAAATTTACCTTTTTGCCGTTACGTTTAACGACTTTTAAATCTTCGTAATTCATTACACTTCCCTACCTTTTACCTTTTACTGATTTAAGTGTACTAATAACTTTTAAAAAAGTAAAGAAAAAATTTTTATTTTTGAATTTTTAAAAAATTTTGCTTTTGCCAATTACTCGGGTTTTTTATTTTTTGGGCAAGTATGCTGTAAGGTTACAAATATAGGCTTAGCTCAGTATTTACCGGTGTTCAAACGTCTTTTGAAAAAAAATTTAAAATTTTACATTTATATACTTTTTTAGTTTTTTTATTTTTCAGATTTTTGACATTTGTTGATTTTTGGTAAATTTTTCATTTTAAAATACAGTCTAAATTTATGACTTTTAGGTATTAAGAATAATTGATTTTTATTAATTTATATGCTAGTATAAGCACTCGTGTTATGAAGTGGCTTTATGAGTAAATACTATTGGGATGATGAAACTATTATCGATAGAAGAAAAGAAATTGAAGAGAGGATAAAGAATGGTGATACTACTTTTACAGCACAACAATGGGATGAAATATTAAATGATTTGGATGAAATTATTGATGCTTTTCGATACGCAACAGAGGAATTTATTGATTTAAAATCAGCAAGACAGAAAAATGAAAACTTTTTAAGTGAGTATAGAAGTGCTCTATGTTTAATTAAAGATTTTTATTATGATATGGCTAATATGGATACGAGGTCTAGAAAATTAAAAAGAATTGTTTTTTCTAGGGAAGAAATAATTAATTTTATGACCGAAACTTATAGAGACTTAGGGGGAGAGTATTACGAAGCTTTTACCTCTTTGTTAAGTAAATTTACCAAAAACCATCGCTTTTTTAGTTGGGAAGAGGGATTTAGTAAAGATGGAACGATGAGTCCAGTAAGACATTTACAGGAAGCTTATACAACTTCGATAATTAGTGCAACGATTATTGATATTATGACGCCGGTTCACGAGGTTGGACACGGAGTGGAATTTATTATTAATCCTGTGGGATTTATGGAAAAACCAAATATTGTAGCCTCTGAGATAATTCCAACATTTTTTGAATTTTTAGCTGGTGATAAAGCACAAGAAAAAGGGATGTTGGAAGAAGTAAAAAAGTATAATGTTTTTTCTTTAATAGATGCTTTAGATAGTGCAAAGGAAGCTTTTTTAATAACTGAGGCAACGGAGATAGCAAGTTCTTTAAATGATAAAGCAAATAGAAGAATCTATCAATTAGTTGGGAAACAATTACATTTAGGTTTTCCAGTAGCGAGGAAGCTTTTAACTTGTAATGAAATTGAAGCTGATTATAAATATGCTTTTGCTTATATGGTAGCTGTTGAATTATATATGGTTTATCGAATGAGTCCAAGGGATGCTTTAAATATTTTAAGAGGTTTGATTGAACATAATGATTTACCGATGGATGATTATTTGGAATTATTGTATAGATATGATATAGTTCCGGGGACAAGAAGAAGTGAGTATAAATTATTATTAAAATAAAAAGACTTGCGATGTCTATCTAAAAGTGATTAGACGATTACAAGTCTTTTATTGTATGATAATAGTTATCGATTATCTGAAAGAGTTGATCGCTACTTTGACAAGTACAAATGGCATTTTTAACTGGTTTGCTTTCGGGTAAACCTTTTAGGTACCAAAGAAGATGGCTACGGATTTCTAACAAAGCTTCACGTTCTGATTTATCGTTTTTTAGAAGTTCATAGTGTCTTTTCATCATACGGATTTTTTCTTCGATAGTTGGTTTGGGAATAATTGTACCATCTTTTAAGTAAGCAACACATTCTCTAATCAGCCAAGGATTACCGAGAACTCCCCTACCAATCATAACACCATCGCAATGGGTTTCATCGAGCATTCTTTTGGCATCAAAACAACTTGTGACATCGCCATTACCAATAACTGGAATATTAACAGCTTCCTTAACAGCTTTGATTATTTGCCAATCGGCGTGGCCACTATAACCTTGGCTTCTAGTTCTAGCATGAATGGCAATTGCTTTAGCACCAGCTTTTTCGCAAATTTTAGCAACCTCAACCGCATTGATACTCTTTTCATCCCAACCACTACGAATTTTAACAGTAACTGGTATAGTAACAGCGTCGACTACAGCTTTAACTATTTCGTAAATTTTCTCGGGATTTTTTAAAAGAGCGCTCCCCGCTTGATTCTTAATAGCTACTTTAGGAACAGGGCATCCCATATTGATATCTAGGATGTCGGGGTGCTGATATTCAACTACCCTTTTAGCTGCTTTAACAAAGGAATCAATATCGCTACCAAAAATTTGCTGAGCAATAGGTCGTTCTTTTTCACTCATTTTGAGAAGATCTAAAGTTTTTTGATTTTCGTAAGTTATAGCTTTATCACTTACCATTTCGGCGTAGATTAAACCAGCGCCCATTTCTTTAATAATTTTTCGATAAGAGGTATTAGAAATGCCGGCCATTGGGGCAAGGACAACTGGGTTATCAATAGAAACATTACCAATCTTAAAGCTCATAAGTCACCGTTACTTCATCACCATTTGTAAGGAAGAAAGCATTGGCATCATCAGTATCTAGGTGAAGCTCGAAATAGCCATCATCACTAACTTTAACAACTGCTTCAATAATACCTTTCTTTTCAGTATTGATATGAACATAAATTTTTTGCTTGTCAGTAAGATGATATTTATCCACATCCTTAGTATTAACGTGAAGATGACGATTAGCAATGATGCAGCTATTTGGTAAAGTTATAGTACCCCGTGGGCCGACTAAGGTTATTGTTTCAGAGTTATCTAAATCACCACTAGTACGGATTGGCGGATTTAGTTTTAAAGTATAGGCATCAGTTTTAGAGATTTCAACTTGATTATAAGAACGAAATGGTCCTAGAATGCGAACATTTTCTATTCGACGATCGTTATTTTGAATAGTCAAGGTATGGTTAGATGCAAACTGACTAAGTTGATTTAAGTCTCTTAACTTTTCCATTTCTTCTAAACCAAATAATATTTTAAATGTTTCTTTGGTAAGGTGGACATGACGATTGCTAACACCAACGGTGGTTTTTATTTCCATATAAAGGCCTCTTTTCTATGGTTTATTATACCACAAAAGCCAGTTAAAAAATATAGAATGAAAATTTTGTAGAATTTAGCACTTAATGTTGACAAGTGCTAACTATGGTGCTATACTTAGATTATGAAAGGAAGAATGGATTAATGAAATTAATACCTAGAGATTTCTATTTGGATGATATTTTTGATGATTTTGCTCCAAGTAAGCATAATGAGATGAGATGCGATATTTATGAAAAGGATAATAAATATCACTTAGAAATGGATGTTCCTGGATTTGACAAGAATGATATTAGCGTTGAATGCAATAATGGTTATGTAACTATCACTGCTGAAAAAAAGAGCGAAAATAACGAAGAAGATGAAGATAAAAACTTCATTCGTCGTGAAAGATGCTACGGAAAGTTTCAACGAAGCTTTAACTTTGGTGAAATCGATGAAGAAAATATCAAAGCAGAATTTAAAAATGGTACTTTGAAATTATGCATTCCAAAAATGACGGTAGATAAAAGTAAAAAATTAATTCAAATAGATTAATGAATTATACTCCACAAGTTGGAGTATTTTTTGTATAATAATTTTGGTGATAAAGATGAATTTGATTATTTCGCATATAGCAGATATTGATGGAGTTTCGCCAGTAATCCTTGGTAAACTTACTTTTGGAAAAATAGATTATGAATTATATGATATTTATGAAGTAGATAATGCTATTAATAAGCATCTGGATAATAATGATTTTGATAAATATGAAAATGTATTTATTACGGATTTAAGTGTCAATTATGATGTAGTTAAAAGAATTCAAAAAATGGGTTTAGGCGGTAAAGTAAAAATATTTGATCATCATATAATTAGTGAACAATTAGCAGGGTTTGATTTTTCTTATAGTGCTGTTAAAGTTGGCGATAAATTGACATGTGGTACTGCCCTATTCTATCAATATTTACAAGCTAATTATAAGGTGGACATTTTAAACAAAGAAGCTGTTAAGGAATTTGTGGAATTAGTAAGGCTTAATGATACGTGGGATTGGCAAAGGGAGAATAAAACGAAAGCTAGGGATTTAGCTGGACTTCATACTCTTTATGGTAATGAGACATTTATTGACACATACACCAAATATTTAACAGATAATGACATTTTTGAATTTACAGATAAAGAAAAATTTTTACTGGAAATAGAAAATAAAAGAAAGGCAGACTATATTAAGGATAAGGAAAGTAAAATTATCGCAGCAACTTTACTTGGACATCCGGTTGGTATAGTATTTGCTGAACTATATCGAAGTGAATTAGGTAATGATTTAGCTACAAAGTATCAGGATAAATATGATTTTATTGTAATTATGAATATGGATAGATCAAGTGTTAGTTACCGGGGAATTAAGGATATTAATTTAGCTGATATTGCTAGTGTTTTTGGAGGACATGGTCACATTAAGGCTTCGGGTAGTCCAATAAGTAAGGAAGCTTTTTATAAAGTTTTAGAAGATACTTTTAATGATAAAATAGAAATTAAAAAATAGTCAAGGACTATTTCTTGGTAATAAGCTTATGGATGGGAAGACTTAGTATGCCGCCAATGGTTGGAGCGATAATAAATAACCATACTTGTTTTAAGTATGTACCACCCATCATAATTGCTGGACCAAGACTTCTAGCCGGATTGGCACTGGCGTTAGTATAGGGAATGGCAAATAGGTAAATAAGCATTATGGTAAATGATAAAGCTTTAGCTTTGTTTTCTTTAGCGACTTGTAAGTAAACTAAACCTAAAATTAGACTGATAATAAATTCAACTGCAAAAGCTTGATATAAATTGGAACCAATGATGGATAATTCTCCATAGGCATTGGCACCTAAAGCGCCATAATTGCCATTTAAGAGGAATCCTAATAATTCTGCTCCTAAAATGCCGCCAAGAAATTGAGCGACAATATTTTTTATTCCGTCAAGTAATTTGGTCTTTTTATTTAGAATATCTAGAATTGTTAGAATTGGATTAAAGGCGCATTCATCACTAAAGATTATTGTAGTTATGTAATAGGATAAACCGAAGGTGATGGCAATCGTTAAGATAGAGAAAGCACCAGGTAAATTAACACTAGTTGCTAATATAATATTGGAAGTTGAAGCTATACCACAAGCAATTAAAATTAATAAGGCAGTGCCTAAAAGTTCTTTTAGAAATTTTTTCATACATAAATTCCTCTCATTTTCATATGATATATCAATTATAACATAAGTGAGTGCAGAAAATAAAACTTGCTTTTTCGGGAATTTATGCTATAATTTTAATTGCTTGGTTATGCAGGTGTAGTTTAATGGTAGAGCTTCAGCCTTCCAAGCTGATAACGTGGGTTCGATTCCCATCACCTGCTCCAT
>CANQIR010000032.1 GCA_947624095.1 uncultured Bacilli bacterium | reverse complement strand
GACATCTATAGCTAAGCCAGTATGGTGTTCGGAAGTACCGGGATTGCTACGTAATTTTGAGCATATGCTTTACCTTTTTGCGTAGCAATTTCAGTATAAACCTCTTCTTGGGATGCTAAGCTGCGGTAGGCCGAACCATTATCTACATAGAAGTTTTTACTTCTTAAGAAGTCACGATATAACAACCAAGATTTATGCGTTTCTTTTTCTAAATTGGGATTGTTAGTTGGACATTCAGATTGATATTCGACAATGGTAAATAAATTTTGGTCAGCTAAGGGATGAGCTTGATTAACAATTAATAAATATTTATTTGGCGTCATACCAATCAGTTCCAAAGTCATGGCTAACTTTTAGGGGGACACTTAAATTGACAATATTCTCCATACAACTAGTTACGATAGCGCTAACTTTTTCTTTTTCTTCTTCTACGACATCAAATACTAATTCGTCGTGAACTTGTAATAACATTTTACTCTTAATGTTGTTTTTCGTAAATTCTTCATCTACTTTAATCATCGCCATTTTAATAACATCAGCAGCTGATCCTTGAATTGGCGTATTAAGTGCTATTCTTTCGCCCATTTGACGAATCATATAATTCTTGTTATTTAGTTCATCTATAACGCGTTTTCTTTTATAAAGAGTTCGTACAACACCGGTAGAATGAGCTTCAGCGATAATATTATCCATATATTTTTTGACACCCGGATATAACTCATAATATTTATCAATAAATTGTTTAGCTTCATTAAAACTTACTTCAAGGTTTTCACCTAAACCAAAACCACTAATACCATAGACTATACCAAATATTACGGCTTTAGCTGTTCGACGCTGAGCTTTAGTAACTTCACTTTCATTGATACCATAGATATCGGCAGCTACTTTAGTGTGGATATCAGTACCATTTTTAAAGGCATTAATTAATTTTTCTTCTTGGGCAATATGAGCGAGTATTCTTAATTCGATTTGGGAATAGTCGGCACTAAAGAATTCATCATAAACTGGAATGAAAGCTTTACGGATTTTACGACCATTTTCATCACGAGTTGGAATGTTTTGCATATTAGGTTCGACACTAGATAATCTACCAGTTCTAGTTAGAGTTTGTTTATAGATAGTATGAATTTTACCATCGGGCATTATACAATCTTGTAAGCCATCTAAATAAGTACTACATAATTTACTATAATTACGATATTCTAAAATTTTTTCAATAATTGGGTGTTTACCAAGTAATTTATTAAGGATTTTAGCATCGGTTTTATAGTGACCACGATGACCTACTTTACCAAATGGTAAATTTAATTTATCAAAGAGAATTTCACCTAATTGTTTAGGGGAACTAATATTAAATTCTTCACCAGCTAAGGAATATATTTCACTTTCTAGGGAAGCTATCTTAGAATGCATTTCTTCACTCATAGCAATTAAAACATCACGATCAACTTTAATTCCTTCATATTCCATTTTTCCTAGAACTCTAGTTAAAGGCATTTCAATATTAGCAAATAATTCATACATTTCTTCTTGTTTTAATTCTAAAATATATTTATCTCGCGTATCGAAAATGAAACGACTTTTGAGACATAGTTCTTGTTCGATAGTAGGTTTTTTAATTAAATTTTCATAAAAAGGAATATCTATACCAGCACTATTCATAACATAAGCAATATCTTCTTTAGCATTATAATTTAGTAAGTATAAAGCAAGCATTAAATCATAATTAACTACTGGAAGATCTAGTCCTAATTTACGCATTAAGACATAATTTTTCTTAAAATCATAGGTATAGATTACTTTAGATTGTAATTTTAATAGAGTTTCTTTTATTAAATCTTTATTAACGTAGTAATTGTTATTTTTAGTTGAAATACTCATTCCTAAAATATTAGCTTGATGGTAGTTTTCTTTATCACATTCAAGATAAACGGCATATTCATCAGTATCTTCTACTTCATCTGGACTAGAAATTACCTGATATTGAAGTTCTACGTTTTCTTTTGGCTTTTCTACATCTTTAATTAAAGAATAAAATTCTAAATCGCGGTATATATCATATAATTCTTGATTATTATTAGGTTCGTATTTAATATCTTCAAAAGTAATATCTAAGGGAACTTCTCGATAGATGGTAGCTATTTCTTTACTCATAAAGGCATTATCTTTATCGTTAATTAATTTTTCTTGCATTTTGCCTTTGATTTCATCAATATGTTCATAGATGCCTTCTATTGAATCGTATTTTTGAAGAAGAGTTATAGCAGTTTTATCCCCTATTCCTTTAACACCTGGTATATTATCTGAGGAATCGCCAGCGAGGCCTTTTAAGTCAATAATTCTTATAGGTTCGATACCCCAATCATTTTTAAATGTTTCTTTATTATAACGAATATAGCCTTTTTGTTTTAATAATTTAACTTCTACTACGTCACTTATTAATTGGAGTAAGTCTTTATCGGATGAAATAATAGTTGCATCATAATCAAGGTCTAAGTCTGCCCAATGAGCTAGAGTACCAATGATATCGTCGGCTTCATACGGTTCTTGCTCTAGGTATTTAATTCCCATAGCTGTAAGGATTTTTCTAGCTATAGGCATTTGCATTTTTAATTCATCAGGCATTGCAATCCGGCCAGCTTTGTAGGCATCATACTTTTCGTGACGAAAGTTAGTACCAATATCAAATGCAACAGCTATATATACTGGTTTTTCTTCATTTATAATCGTATTCATCATTCTTACAAAACCATATAAAGCATTAGTAGGGAATCCTTTACTATTCTTCATTGTATTACCGTTATAAGCAGTAGCATAATAACTACGGAACATCAAATTATTACCATCGACAAGAATTACCTTCTTCATAATACATCACCACATTTATTATCTCATAAACTAAAGTTAAAACCAATAATAATTTATCTTTAATTTATTACATTAAATATGGCAAAGTTCATATAAGTCAATTTGACATTTTCTTTAGATAATGATATATTTTGGATGTATTAAATGAAGGAAACTTTATTTAATATCAACAAAAAGTAGAATACCTTTGCTCTAGTAAGGAATGAAAAAAGTAGCATACCCCTGCTCTAGTAGGGAATCAAAAAAGATGGCTTTGTTAGTAAACCATCTTATTTTTTTAATTTTCTAACTATGATAATTCCACCAAATACAAGAATAAAACCAACAACTATACCAATTAATAACCAAGGAGTAGTTGTTTTATATTCTACTTGATTATAAATGCCTTTATTATTAGTAAGACAGTTGGTAAGATCTTCTTTGTTTTGAATTCTAGTAACTAAATTACAATAATTATCATGTTCTTGATATTTATTAACAGCTTCAGTTATTTGTTCTTTTACTTCATCATTAAAACCAATAAAGTAATTAGAACCTATGACTGTTAACGGATATTGATTTTTTTCAATACTTAAATTTTCTTTTAAAGTATTTAGAATATCTTCGTTACTTTCATTATCTAAGTATTCAATTTTTAAATTTATTTTATCTTTAATAAATTCATTTAACCATTCTTCTACTTCTTGATTATCTTTATTACCCTCTTTTTCAAAGACATATATTTTAAGGGCTTCATAATCATCAGCATTAGTAGCTACTCCTTTAACATAAAGGAGTGGAAAAATCATTGCAAAGATTAAAGAAATTAATGATGATATAATTAATAATTTTTTCATACTTCACCTACTTTATTAAGATAAAGGTGCAAAATTATTTGCACCCTTATTTATTAATTATTAATCCGTTACTGCCGCAGATGCAATTTGAATCTTAAACGCTTCTACACCCTGTGGCGGAGTTTCAGATACTTCATTATCTTTTATATATGCTGATTTAAAACTTAGTGTCTTTACAATATATTTAATATTGCTAAAGTTTTTATTGTTATCATCATATTCAGCTGCTAAAGTTAGATCTTTAGAATAGCCAAGATTAATATCAGCTTTTTTACCAGATGCATCTTTTAAAATTTTAATTGCGTAATTGTCATTATTGCCTTTATAAGTGTTTCCGCTTAAATTAATATCGGTTTCGCCATCTATTTCTACAGCATCATCAGCAAAAGATTTAATTATAATAGCACTATTTTTAACACTTGATTCGCTAGGATTTGTTAAGGCATTAAATGTATTTAAATAAATTTCTGTACCTTCACCAAGTGGACCATCAGCATAAATGTAGTTATCCAAATTAGTGGCAGCAAAATTTGACCATCTAACATCTATAACAACTTCTTTATCATCAGTTACTTTAATAGCGCTTGTTGCTTTTTCTCCAACATTTGAAATTTCTAATTGCCATGCAGTGAATTTTACTTTATCTGCACTACTATCGCTTACTTTAATTAAAGCATCTTGACTTTGACTAGCTTTGATTTCAAGCTTTAATCTTTGTAAGAATACTTCGCTAGCAGTTATATTAATTTCTTTAGCTTTAATTGTAGCAGTTTTATCTCTACCAACAATTGATACTTTTCTAGTAATGTTTAATGCTGCATCTCCATAATCTATAGTAGTTCCAGCCTTAATATAGATTGCTTTAGTTTCTGTTTTAGCTAAAGCTGCATCTAACCCTTCTTTGCTATCTACTTCTTCAGTACCAGCTTGTAATTTTACACAATAAGCTGCGAAATAATGAGCATCGCTCGTAGCTTTAAGTTCGCTTGGAGCTATTATATCACCTGATTTTTCACAATCACTAGTTGCATCTTTAGGAGCAACACTTCTACCTGGAGTTGATGCATAACCTAAAATATTGTAATCATGTCCATCATAATTAAATTTTTTAAATGGTTCAGTAGTTGGTTCTGCTATTGTTTCATTATAATGACTATATCTTGTAAATTCTAGTCTATAAGGTCCTTCATAAGTAAAGAATTTAGTAACATAAATTTTACCGTTTGCTGGATTATTATAGTAATTATAATAAGTATAACTATCATCAGTAACTTTTGTATCAGTGATAGATGATTCTACAGCTTTTGTTATTTTTTCCTTTGTTACTTTACCTGCTGGATGTTCGGTAGAATCGGTCAATCTAATAGTTGCACTACCACTTTTTTCGGCACGAACAGCAGGGATATCATAAGTTTCATTAGTCATTGTAAGTTCAGTTGCTGTTACTGAACCATTGCCTTTTACTTCAATACCTGCTTCAGTATTATTACTTAAATCTACTTTATCAATTGTAAGGCTTCCAGCGGTTTCAACAATAATTGCAGTATTAGCGCTTGTTAATTTAAGGTTGTTAATATTCGCGCCAGCATAAGTTACTTTAAATATGCCACCAGTAGTTGCACCCTCTTTTGCCGTAATAGTATATGTATTATCTGAAGCACTAGAAATTGTAACTTTTCTATTTATTGTTTGTGTAGTACTAACATCAAAACTATTTGCAATTGTAATAGATTCAATATCTTTATTTGCTAAAGCTGCTTGTAATTCTTCTTCACTTGTTACAGCTGTAGCGTTAGTTGTAAATTTAATTGTATATGTATTATCAGAATCTTTCAATTCAGCATTTTCTACTGTTTGACCTATAGCTATTGTATAACTGTTTTGAGCTACTGCCATTTTATTTAAAGTCATATTAGTAGCATCTTCACCTAAAACACTATCAAATAATTCTTTAACTTTAGTTTGAATATTACTTTTTAATGTTGTAGCTTCTGGTGATAATGCTATGCTACTTAATACAACTGCTTCTGGGCTATTGCTTGCTTCACTATTTAAAACAAGTTTTTTATTAGTTTTGCCAGGGAAATTTGTTGTAATAGTAATTTCTTTAATTTCACCTTTTTGAAGAATATAAGCTAGAGCACTAGGGATTGTTGTATTATCCATAGCATCTAACTTCATTGTAGCATCTTTTACATCAAAAGTTATTTCATTACCATCTTTAGCTACACTAAACATACTTGAATAATCTTGAGAAATTTCAGAATCAGGATTATTTAAATCTGTAATAAAGGCATCCATAAATGCATCAGCATCTAATGTCCAATGAGCTGTTAAATTTACTTCTTTATCAGCTTCTATTTTAAAACCATTTGTTACATCGTTTCCTTCATCATCTGTCCATTTAGTAAATGTACGATATGGCGTATTTTGTTCTTCCATACTTTGAGGAATTACTGTATCGCCTTCATAAGCTTCAACAGTTACAGTTTGTTCGTTTCCATTACTATCAACATAATGATATGTTATTGGTTCTTCACTCTTGAACTGTAAATCATCATACTTAATTTCATATTCGTATGGTAAGAATGCATCTCCTGTATGAGCATCTTTATTTGAAGAACCATCATAATCGATTGAATATTTAATTGATTTAACTCCGTTTTTACCATCTTTAGTAATTTTGAATAATACCATTACCCAACCTTGAGCATATTCTTCAGGAGTTGGTTTATAGATTTTAGTACCATTACTTTCAGTATTTAAGATTAGTTCCCAAGAATTGATATAATCTGCAAACCAATCTTCATCTTTAGGTACTGATATTTTAATAGGTACAAAATAACCAGTATTTTCGTTAAATCCATCATCTAAAGTTTGTTCTTTAATTGTACCTTTGATACCTTCAATATAGTGACTATCAGGTTGTTCTTCATTTTCTTTTAATTCTACTTCTGATACTGTTTCATTTTTAAAGCCATATTTATCTAGTTCTTCTTTTTCAGGAGTTCCATCAGATAATTCAGAAGATTGTAAAAGGCCAAATTCTGATTCAAATGATTCACTTTGAAATTTCAACTCACTATAATCAATTGTTACAGTATAAGGTGCAAATTCATCCTTTTCTGGTCCATCTAAATCTACAGTAATTGTAAATGTTTTATTTTCATCTGTAGGTAAAACATATTTTAAGATATTAAGTTCTCCTGCTTCATTTAAATCACCTGCTTGAATATTACTTTGGAATAATTCGTCTTCTTTATCTCCATGAAGGAATTTTATAATATCACTAGCTTTTGGTATTTCTTCACCCGAGCTTAATTTATTAGCTAATTTTAAGCGTAATCCCAAATAATAGTAGAAGTTTCCATCTGTTGAATTTAATGGATCGTTGTTGTCTTCCCATTCTTCATCAGTAAATATTGGTAAAACGCCAGTTACTTTATAATGAAGAGGATTACCGTCAACTTGAGTTATTTCGGTATAGTAACCATCTTTTGTAAGGAAACTACCATCTGCAAAATCGTCTTCATCAGCAGATGTTAAAGCTTCTATTGTGAATATAGATGATTTTTCAAATGTTAAACCACTATAATCAATAACATATAGAGCTGGTAAATATTCTTGACCTTCTCCATCGTAATCAACTACGTAGTATAATTTACAATTATCATTATTACCACTTGTTTCACATTTTGACGTTTCTGGAGCGAAACGATATAGAATAGTTAAAGTTCCATCTTCATCAAATTCATTTTTATCGAATGTTTTTTGAATTTCTCCATTAGTTGGTAATTTTGTTAAATCTGTTGGTTTATTTTTTAATCTATAAATTTTGGCATTTTCAACTGATTCTACACCTTCTGGTTTAATAAATGCAAATGTAAAGTAATAACCATCTTTTTTAGTTGCACCAAATGGAGTATCAGATAATTCTTGTTCAATTAATTTTCCACTTACTTTAGTTACATTTCCTGCTTCATTTGTATAAGTTAAAGTCTCATTAGCTTCACTGTTATAACCCCAACTATCAAATTCTGTTTGAGATTCTTCGTTAAGGTCTTTACTTACTGTAGTTGTAGATACAGTTTGATATTTTAAACCACTATAGTCTAAAGTGATTGTATATGGTGCATATTCTTCACCAGAACCATCTAAGTCAATAGTTATAGTAATTGTTTTAGTAGTAGCTTCTGGATGAATATGAGTTAAAATGTTTAGATTATTATCATCATCAAAATTACTTGCACCAGCAGTTATTGTCTCATCTTTTTCATAAGCGGATTCAATAGTAACTGTTGTACTCTCATTTTTCTTGCCTTCTGTAGTAGTTAATTTATAACCAAAATAATATTTGGTATTATGGCCTTCACCAAATGGTACACTATGGCCACTATTAAATTCATTATCTTCATAAATTGGTAATAAACCATTTACATGATATAAACTATGATTTGATGTGTCTTGAGTAATTGAAACGTTATAGCCTTTATCAGTTTTAGCTTCCCAACCAAAAACTTCTTTAAGTTTTCCATTATCTTCTTTTTCTATTTTAGAAAATGAACTCTTTTCAAAAGTTAGACCACTATAATCTAATTCATAGATAACTGGTAGGTATTCATTCCCACTACCATCTAAATCTATTCGTATATATACTTTGCAACTTTCTGCATTATTACTACATTTTGGATCATTAGCAATTCTTCTTAAAAATGTAATATTTCCATTTTCATCGAATTCACTTTCTTTGAAAGTCTTAACAACTGATGAACCATTTTTATCATTTACTTGTTCTACCTTGGCTTTGCTTGGATCAGCTCCTAAAACTAGGGTAAAATCAAAGTAATAACCTTTTCTATTAGATGCACCAAATGCTTCATCAGAAATTAATTCTTGTTCAACTAATTTTCCAGTTAATTTACCATCTTTAAATTCAATACTATTTTTAGTTGAATCATACCCCCATGTAGTAAAGGTTGTTTGATCAGCTTCAGCTATATTGCCTAATTTAACTGAATATGGTGTATCTTCTTGAAATTTTAATTGGCTATAATCTATAACATATTCAGTGGCTTCATATTCATCGCCAGAGCCATCAAAATCAACTGTTATGATTATTTTTTTGTCTACAGTTTTAGGATTAATAGCCCATAATACCGCTACACCTGTGTCTGCACCACTATTCTTATCAAATGATGAAAACTCTACATTTGTTGTATTTGTACCTTTAATTGTTAATGTTGTAGCATTAGTTGCATTAGGTATTTCAATAACAAATGGTAAGTAATAACCTGTTCTTGCTTCTGCAGCAAAATTCTTAAAGCTTTCTTCATTATATTTTAATAATAAGCCAGTTAATTTACCATCATTATCTATATCGAAATTTTCTCCTAATTTTTTTAAATCAGTAATTCCGAATGTAGATTTTAAATTAGTTGAATACGGAGAATCTTCCAAAGCTTTATTAATATCAACTGTAAACTCTGATTCTTCTTTGACTAAATTATAATCAATATATTTTATATTAATTTTATCTGTATTACTTAATTTTAATTCTGCTGTTCCTAGGGCATTAGCTTTTACTTTCCAACCTATTGGATCAGCATTATCATCGTATTTTCTTACTATTCTTTGAATAGTCATTTTGCCGTATGATGGAGTGGTATTAATTAATCCATCTTCAGCATTTAAACTAATACTTCTAGCTGCAAGCATTAAATCTTGGGTTGTTAAATTATGTTGTGATGTAAATACATAGTCACCAATGATATACGCTGAAGAAGCATTAGAAGCTACTTTATCGATTTCTTTACCTAATTCATCTAAATTTACTTGTTTAGCATTAGTTGAAATTATAGTAAGGAAACAAGTTAGAATAGTAAATATAAATAATTTCGTATATTTCTTCATTTTATTTTCTCCTTTCTTTATTTAACAACTACTGTTATATTAGTAGTTATATTCGTCTTGTCTTGTAAAATAATTACTACATTTGTTACTTTAACATTACCATTTGAAATATCTATAGCATCAGCTTCATTGCCTTTTTGGATTGTTCTATTCTCACCATCACTTATAGCAGTAAATCTAATCGCTTTGTAGTCCATCGGCGTACCGTCTTTAGTAACACTAATTTTATATCGTAAAATAGCTCCCGTTACTTCTTGAACTACTGGTGTGAAAGTAACTGTATAATTAATTGGTTTAGGGTTAACTGTTATTTCAATGGAAGCAGTTTTATTACCATCTTTGGTAGTTACCGTAATTGTTGCTTTGCCTTCTTTTAAGGCCTTAATATTACCAGATTGGTCAACGGAAACTACTTCTGAGTTACTACTGCTCCAAGTAATGCTTTTATCACTAGCATTAGTAGGTTCGACACTTGCTGTTAACTTAGCCGTATCGCCAACGGTCATTGTCCTATTACCACCAGCAATTGATACACCGGTTACTGCTACTTTTGGTGCTGGT
>CANQIR010000031.1 GCA_947624095.1 uncultured Bacilli bacterium | reverse complement strand
CTAATACGGAAGCTATTATTGTAGAATATGGATTTTTAGATAGTACTGGTGATGATGTTAATCAGTTAAAGAATAACTGGGAGAAGTATGCTGAAGCAGTTGTAAGAGGTCTTGCTAACTATTTAGGAGTAGTATATGTACCGCTTGAAGGTAGTGGATATTACGTTGTTAAAAAGGGAGATTCTTTATGGAGTATTGCTAAGAAGTATGGAGTTACAGTAGCTGCTTTAAAAGAATTAAATAATTTAACAAGTAATTCTTTATCAATAGGTCAAACTTTAAAAATACCTGGTAATGAAGAAGTTGAAGCTCCTAGTGATGAATATATTAACTATCAAGTAAAAGCTGGTGATACTTTATATGGTATAGCTAATAAGTATGGAGTAACTGTTAATGAATTATTAAATTATAATAATTTGTCTTCTACTAATTTAAGTATTGGTCAAGTAATTAGAATACCTAATACTATGTCAAATGTTTATGTAGTAGTGGCAGGAGATAGTCTTTATAAGATTGCTAATCGATTTGGAGTTAGTGTTGATGATATTAAGAAAGCTAATAATTTAACAAGTAATTTATTAAATATAGAACAAAAATTAATTATTCCTAATAGTAGTAATGATGATAGTAGTGGATATACAGTAGTAGCAGGAGACAGTTTATATTCAATAGCTAGAAAATATAATACTACTGTTGAAGCTATAAAATCTTTAAATGGACTTACTTCGAATACTTTAAGAATAGGTCAAGTATTAAAGATACCTGGTAAGAGAGATTATATAACATATACAGTTAAAGCAGGAGATAATCTTTATAAGATAGCGCAAACTTATGGTACAACGGTTAGTGAGATTATAAAACTAAATAATTTAACTACAAGTAACTTAGTAATAGGTCAAACTTTATTGTTACCTGATTAAGAAGTGTTTAAAACATTTCTTTTTTGATAAAAATTTTAACTTTTTGTTAGAAATTTGATACAATTGCTTTAGTGGTGATGTTATGAATAATGCGGCATTTGGAATGACTGTTCAGAAATTAATTTGTGATGAATATAAAATAACTGCTAATGAATGGGCAATGAAGCAATATGAATCAAATTATGATGCTGCTTTTGATGATGTCAAGAAGTTATTCCCACGGATTTTTAAAGAGATAGGTGCAGTACCGGTAAAATGTCTTAACTTTGAAGAAGATGAAGAAAATGGAGGAACAATAAATCCTCATAATTTTTATTTAAGTAATGGATTAACGATGGCGATAAAAACAACTAAGGTGAAAACTAATTCAAAAGTCGCACCTAAAATTGTTGGTCAGGCAGGTTTTAAACAATTGAATTATCATTTTGGTCATTTAGTGAATAACACAATAGAAAATCAAGAAGACATAAAATCATTAATATGGAACCATATTGATTTAGCTTTACCAATCTTTTTAGATTATTTATTTTTGTCAGATATATTGTTATGGATTTATATAGAAAATGGTAAATATGAATATAAAATTATATATAGAGAAGAAAAGCCTGATCTAATTTGGGATAAGAATAAATTTTCTTTTACAAAATCATCTATGGCAGAATGGAAAGAGAGTATAACTGTTAAATATGATGGACTAAGTATAGCAGAAATTCAAGTTCATAAAAATAGAAGTTTTAAATTTAGATTTATAATGGATAAGTTGGAATCTTTATTTAAGAGAAGAGAACAAAATAATGAAACTTTGGGAATTTCGGTAGAGAATGCAATCTGTAATATATTTCATTTAGAAAAGCCTAAGCATTTAGAATTAAGGTCAAACCCAAAGCTAGAAGCACAAGTAACGGGCGTTATATTGGAAGCGTTTAGTAGTATGCCAAAGCCAATAAAATATGTTGGTGCTGAAAAAGGAGATAGGGGTGGTCAAAGTAAGTCACCAGTTGATTTTATTTTAGTCGGGGAAAAAACTTTGTCTTTAAAAACAAATATTGGGTGTAAGGTATGTCCACCAATAATAGGGCAACCTAGCATAGAGACTTTTAAAGAATATTTTGCAAATTTAATTTTAGATGCTGAACACTTTTCTAAAGAATCTTTTAAAGAATTAGTTTTTAACTCAATAGATGTTTTAATGAATGAATATTTAAAGAATTTATTTGATTGTGATTATTTATTGTGGATTTATAAAACGAGAAATAGTTTTGAACATAAAATACTATCAAGAAATTTGAGTTTTTCATTTGAAAAGGGGAAGTTTACTTTTACAAGAAGTTTAGAGAATTGGAATGAAAGTAATACGGTCAAATATGGGGGATTAACAATTGGCGAATTCCAAGTCCATACGAATAGAAATTGTCTAAAGTTTAGATTTGATATGAAGAATCTATTAAAGATTTTTGAAGAATAATTTTTATGCCAATGTATATTGACTAATGTCCACTTCTCATGTATAATTAGCATGTATAGTGGACAGGAGTGAAAAGATGGAAATCCTAACAGTAGAAGATGTTGCTGAAAAAACGAATAAAAGTCTTAAAACCATTAGACGGCAAATTGCTGATGGAAGTTTAAAGGCAACAAAAATTAATAATCGTTATCGAATAAATGTAGAAGATTATAAATGTTGGTATGATAGGTACAATAGTGGGATTAATAAAAAATCAATTTTTGATGATGTTGACTATGTTAATGAAGAATCTAAAATTGTAAATTATGTTGATATATCTAAAATGTGGAAAAGAGATGGCTGGGCGAATCCAAAGCAAAGAAATGGTTATAATTTTATAGATTTATTTTCTGGTGCCGGCGGCTTATCTTGTGGATTAGTAATGGCTGGTTGGACACCAATTGGTAGTGTAGAAATAATGGAACAGGCAGTTTCAACGTACAAATATAATTTTATTGATAAAAAAGGATTTAATGAACGGATTGAAAGTCAGGATATTAGGGAAGCTTCAGTTAAAAATCATTTATATGATAGTGTCAAAGGAAAAAATATTGATTTAATTGTTGGCGGATTTCCTTGTCAAGGTTTTAGTATGGCTGGTAATAGGATAGTTACGGATAAAAGAAATACATTATATCTTGATATGTTGGAGATAGTAGACCACTTAAAACCTAAAATAGTAGTTATGGAAAATGTTCCTGGACTTAGATCAATGCTTGGGGGAAAAGTTGAGGAAAAAATAATAAATGATTTTGAAAAAATAGGTTATAAGATTAATTTAGCTGTATTAAATGCAGCGGATTATTGTACACCACAAATTAGAAAACGGGTAATTTTTATTGGCAATCGAATTGGGGTGACCAATTATCATCCAAAACCAATTCTGACACCTGATAAATATATAACAACTAAAGAAGCTATTGAAGATTTAATGGAACATAAAGAAGATCCTTTATTTAATCACGTTCCAACAATGCATTCTAAAGAGATGCAAGCGAAATTATTAAAAGTAAAAGAAGGGGAAAGTCTTTATAGAAATTATTCGGATTCTTGGAAAAAATGTCCTTGGGAAAAACCATCTTGTACAGTAAAGGAAAATCATGGGGGAGTTAATATTCATCCGAAATTGCCAAGAGTATTAACGGCGAGAGAAATGGCAAGGCTTCAATCATTCCCAGATGATTTTGTTTTTCAAGGGTCTAAAAAATGGCAATTAACGCAAATTGGAAATGCGGTGCCTTGTTATTTGGGTAAAGCTATTGGCTTATCGGTGGAAAAAATGTTAAAAGCGGAAAAAGATATTGATAGTAAAAGCAAAGAAAATATGAGCAATTTATGATAAATATAATAAATATTTGACAAATATTTGCAATATATTGTATTATATAACTGGTGATTGGGAATGAAAGAGGAGACCAAAAGCGACAAGTTTAGGCGTCTGGCAGAGAATCGAGTTAATACAACTATTAAGGATTTTAATTTGATTGGCAATTTGGCAAATAAGAGTAATTATGATTATACTAAAGAAGATGTTGATAAGATTATTCGAGCATTAAGAAAAGCTTTAGCAGATTTAGAGTATAAATTTACACCTAAAAATAAGAGTGAGTTTAAGTTATGAATATTCATTTTATAGAAAATATCAATTTATCTGTTCGAGCTTATAATTGCCTTAAAAAAGCCGGTGTAAATACAATCGAAGAAATGGCTATGATTGATCTTTCAACATTGCGGAATTGTGGGAGAATAACAATTAAAGAAATAGAAAGCAAAATCCAACAATTAATGGATGATGGGATGTATTCACAAGAGTTTGTTGATCAGTATTTAGCAAAAAATAAGGAGAATTTTATTGATACTTTGCCACTTTCTGTACGTTCTAAAAATATATTAAGAAATTTAAATGTAACAAATGAAAATGAGTTATTAGATTTAAATTATTCTGTTTTGGAAGAAACAAGGAATGCTGGGAGACGGAGTATTGAGGAGATTATAACATTTATTCAAAATAATCGCAGTACGTTGGAAAAGGAAGCTGCTGTTAAAGGAAATATTGTTTATAAGGCACCGATTAATGATATACCAAATTTTTGTGGAAATATATTAATTAAAGATATCCCAATGAATGATAATTTAAAGGAAATCTTTGAAGCTAAAAAAATATTTACGATTATGGATCTGTTGCTAAATAAGTTAGATTTGGAAGAACCAATTAAACTTTTATATAATGCTGTTTATGATTATTTTTATCAGATGGCTTATGGACCGTTAATGTTAACTGTTTCACCAGATTTAGCAGATTTATATGTTAATTTGCCATTTGATTTACTAAATTTAAAAAATAACTATTATATAAAGATTAAAGATCTTATTGAATATATCATTAATAATTTTGGCGAATTTGATTTAGAAGATAAGTTAAATTCTAAGCTTTTTCTACATTGGATTAATAGTTTTGATATTGTCGATAAAAAGAAATATTTTGTAGAGAAACTAAATTTAACTGATAAAGAGTTTAAAATTCTGGCACTAAGAGGGACAAGGACATTAGAAGAGGTTGGTCAAACATATAATGTATCGCGGGAAAGAATCAGACAAATAGAAGCCAAAGCTATTAAAAAAATAAATAATAATTATAAATATATTCCTTTTAAATTTTTGGATAATAAAAAGTTATATTATGTAAGTGAATTGGATGATTTTTATAGTTTATTGTTATATATTGATTCGCTTAGGGATGATAGATGTTATGTATTTATAAAAAATGATTTAGGTTCATATTATTTGCCGTTATTCTTTGTTGATAAATTAAATGAGTTTGTTCATAATAATATTTTGATGTTAGAAGCCAATGGGTATTTAGCGATAGAAATGGATGATTGGCAAGATTTAGATATGCTTCAAAAAGTTACTAGCTATTTGAATTATAATATAAATAATAATTTACTTACAAAGAAATTAAATAAAAGACAACAAGTTAAATATGCGATGAAACATTTAAATAGGCCGATAGGTATATCAAATATGGATGATCAAATTGAACTTGTTAATGTGTTGAAAAAATATTTTGGGAGTGATTATGAAACAGGCAGAGCGCTAGAAGCACTAATATCTGAAGTGGGTGTTCGAGTTGATTCAGGTAAATATGCAGCTTCTGACAATATTGAGCCACTTTCTACTGATACTATTCAGAAAATAGTAGATTATATTAAAAAAAGAGAAATCATTAATTCAAGAGATTTGTTTATTGAATTTGGTGATGAATTAAATGAACACAATTTGAATAATGAGACAATATTATATAGGTATTTAAAAGATTTACAGTTAGATGGTTTATATTTTCATGGTGTAAGTGGTGTAATTACGAGTAATCCAGAGTTATGCGGTTGGGGTGACTTGGCAATTAGAATAATGAAAAAAGAGCATAAACCAATAAATAAATTAAGTTTTATATTAGATTATTCAATTACTGAACCAGTTTATTACTCATTACCAATTAATTATAAAGATATTATTTTTTGGAGTAATAAGGAAATATATTTAAAAAGTCTTTTATCGATGCCGAATGATGTTCGCGAGGAGCTTATACAATTTATAAAAGAAAAGCAAATAGTAAAGTTTGATGAAATAAGAGCAATTATAAATCGACTTGATATAAATTTACTAACTTTGAACAATGTTAAAAGTAATGATAATCTTTATAACTATTTATGTAATTTCTTGGCAGAAGATTTTGAAATAGATAAAGGTAATGAAGAAGTACGCTATAGGAGTAAGAAAAAGACAATTATAGAGGAAAAATATGAAAAATCTAAGGAGTTAACTTTATAGGAGGTATGAAAAATGAGTGATATTGGATGGCAATTAACAAAAAGTTCTTCTATTGGTAATGAATTTATTGATGGAAGTACGGAAATATTTAAATCCGGCAAATGGGCATTTTTGACACGGGAAGTAATTCAAAATTCTTTAGATGCCTTAAGTGATGGACAGGAAAAATTAATTATGAATATCAGTATTGATGATATTTCTACTTCGATGATTCCTGATAAAGATAATATGATTAAACATATAAATGGAACGTTATCTATTCCAAATCTTCCGGAAAGATGTATGAAGTTTTCTAAAAATGCGAAAGATTTGTTAGAAGGCGATATGATTAGAATTTTAAAAATATCTGATTATAATACAACTGGAGTAACAGGAAGTGAAAAAGATAATGGAGAAACTAATAGTGCTTGGAATGCTTTAATATATGATGAGGGGAATTCACAGAAGCAAAGTGAAAATTCAACTGGTAGTTTTGGAACTGGGAAGAATGCACCATTTGCGTTATCAGGAATTAATACAGTTTTTTATGTAACTTTGGATACTAATGATAATTATGCGTGTGAAGGAGTCGCTAAACTTTTTACTTCTTATATAGATGGTGAAAAGATTGAAAGAAAAATATATTTTGCTAAGCAAAATAAAAATGGTGGGTTGGCACCGCTTAATAAGGGAGATTCACTTAGGCATTTAAATAAGTTATTTTATAGAAATGAAACTGGTTCGGATGTAATAATTATTGGAGTAGATTTTGATAAGGAACAGACTAAGAAAGAAATAATACAATCGGTTGTGGAAAATTTCTTTGTAATAATTTATGAAGGAAGATTAGAAATAAGAGTATTTGATACGGATATTAGTAGTTCTACTTTGGGGAGTGTGATAGAGAAGTATTGTGACAAACCGATAGAATATACTAATTCGAATATTAAATATGGATATATCAAACAATATTTGAGTGTTTATTCTGGAATATATGAAATGAAAGATTTTAATGAATATGTTAATGGAGCAGGTAATCTTAGATTAATGATAGCAAAAGGAAATGATATTTCTGGAAAATGGGTAGCTATGTTCAGGAATAACGGAATGAAAATATTTGATAATAATATAAGAACTGCTCAACAGAATTATAGTGCGTTATTTTTTCCTGGCGACAATGATGTAGATAAATTTTTAAGAAGTATAGAAAATCCAACTCACGACTTTTTTGACCCAGAGATAAGAATTGCTAATCCAACAGAAAGGTTACAAGCAACTAGACGATATAATCAAATTAAGACTTGGATAAAACAAAAGATTGAAGATTATACAGCAATTGAAATTAAAGAAAATGATTATTTAGAGGGAATGGAAGAATATATCCAATTAGATGATTCGGAGAATGAAAGTAATATTGTAAATAATCCAGAGGTTGAAATTGTTCAATATGATAATAAGTCTAATGTAATAAATCCAATGATAGAAAGTGATACGACAAAAGGATCAAGTGGAGTAGCGGATTTTAAACCAAATGATGGAAAAAGCGATAAGAAAAAAGAATTTAAAGGTGAAAGTACTGATAGTCCTGGAAAAGATGGTAAAGGATTAGTTAAGGATTATTATAATAAATTTAAATTTTATCCAAAAGTTACAACTAATAGTAATATGATAAAAATGGCATTTTCTTTAGATGGATATGATGATAAAACATTTAATATTGAGATTATGAGTATTGGGGAAGATAATTCTGCATCAGATTATATGCCTAAAATAATAGAAGCTAAGGATTTAGGAAATGATAAAGATCTTGATGTAGTGGATAATAAAATTTTAAATGTCGATGCATCGGAGACAAATATAATTTCTGTTAAGTTTGATAGGGCGTTTGAGTCAAAATATAAGATAAATATTTATAAATTGAGAGGTGATTCAGATGAGAGTTAATTTAAAGAATGTGTGTTATCCTAAACCTTTATTATCTGAATTAGTTGATGATTATAAAAGTAATAAATTTGAAGTAATAATTGTTAAACAAGATTATAATAAAGAAAAACAAAAACTCAATTTAGAATTAAAAACAACAATTACTAATCCTTTTATTAATGAAATGATTGAGAATAAAAAAGTTGCTGTGATATTACATTTGGAACAAAAGACGCAAAGAGAATTATTTATTTTAAATGTTAATTCGGTAACTGAAATAGAAATAGATTTATATAATTATGCGACAACAGAACCTATAGAGATGGTGGGAGTTTTATATTGTATAACTGATTTTTCTATTAGCGATAAGGAAATATTAAATGATGTATATAAATTATTAGATGATGAAGTTAAATATGAACGAGGAGATATAATTGGGTATAGTAATGAGTTACAAATACAGTTGCCGGAAGATAAGAGAATTGGTAGTATCTTTAACTTAATTCCTGATAAAGATGATACATTAGATGGTCAACCTTTTTCTGTATCCTTGAATTCTGATTTAATTCAAATTTTGATGAAAGAAGAAATTCACGAAAATTATATACAGATTTATAAAAAGGATCAGTATGTAAAGAAATTGATGTTTTCTAATATTGTATATCCTGCTGTTGTTTCAGCTTATACGGAAATGTTTATGTCGTATGAGCAATATAAGGATAAAAAATGGTGTATTACTTTGGCAAATAAGGTAGAAAAGAAGTTAAAAATACCGGCAGATGAAGAGTTTATTAAAGATAATTATGAATTAGAAAAGGTTTATGTATTTGCTAATTATGCACTTGGGGAATTATTTAATGATTCGGTAAATACGTATAAGAAAGGATTGGATGATTAATGGATGAGTTATATTTATTGACTGATAGAGCGCTTGATGAGTTAAAGAGAACTATTTCTATAGATAAATATCAATTATCTAGTCCATTTATTGAGGAACAATTTAAAGGAAGACAATATAGATCATCAATAGGTAAAAAAGTAGATCTACCTGATTTGGATGTTAAGTCTAAAGAAGAAGAGATGTTATGGATTCAAGATTATAAGAATGCTATAGCGTTACATAAAGTTATTAATACGGATAATATCCCTTTAAGGTATTTAGTTGATGAACGATTCTGGACTTATTTAACGCATACAAAATATTGGTCTTATCTTCAAAAAAGATGGCCAGCAATTAATGAAGAGAGGATAAAAGAAAATTGGTTCTTTAAGAGTGGTAATGCAGTTTTTTCAAGACAAGCTTTGGTTAGGCTATGGTGGAGAGCTGAATGTTCGTATGATAGTAATAATCTAAGGGATCCATATGAGTTAACTAAGGTTGCATTTGATTTTGCGGATCCTTTCAATCAGATTATTGAACGTAAAATAAGTAAAAGTAGAAAAGTATTTAGATGTGCTTTAATTGCTTTAAGAGATACCCCAAATTCACAAAAGTTAAAAAGTGAAGAAAATAGAACTAAGTTTGGGAAAGCAATTAATACTGTGGCTGGAGTTAAACTGATAGAATTAATGAAAGAGGAAGAGTTAATTAAAATGTTTGAGGATATGATTAAAAATATTGTTGAGTAGGTAGAATGTGGTTATGAAAGTAGTAGGTTACAGGAAAGATAATATATATAATTATGTTATTTATTTTATGTTATATGCAATGATAGGATGGCTATATGAAGTATTCTTAGAAGTTGTTGTGTATAAGTGGGGATTTACTAACAGGTGTGGATTATAAAATTAATTTTCAAGGGAGAATTGCTTTGTAGGAAGTTAAGCAATAAAAGGATTAGAATAATTTCTTATATTATTTTATTAGTATTAGTTATAGATGTCTTTACTCTTTAGGGTTAAAAAATATACTATTTTAGTAAACTTAACATTAATGTTTGTCAAGGAGATTAAAAAATGGAGCTTTAAAAACTCCATTTTAATATAGTTCAGGACATTCTCCTGGGTCTGGTTTATAAAAACAATGGTTTTTGTAACTGCCGGCATAGCTTTGGGAATACCAGGTTGTTTTACAAGAGTTGCCACTACCTGGGGCATAAAACCATAAAGCGTCAGTGGCTGGGTGGTAATATTCGC
>CANQIR010000030.1 GCA_947624095.1 uncultured Bacilli bacterium | reverse complement strand
TAATTTGATCCATTGTATCTCTTTCTCTAACGGTTACTTCGCCTTTTTCTAAGGTGTTATCATCGATTGTTATAGCAAATGGAGTACCAATAGCATCAGCACGACGATAACGTTTACCAATATTACCAGCTTCATCATAAGAAGTCATAAAATGTTTAGCTAATTCGTTGTATATTTCTAGAGCTTTAGCACTATGATTTTTCTTTATTAGAGGAAGAATAGCTACTTTATAAGGAGCAAGGAATGGTTTTAATTTTAATACAGTTCTTGTCTCACCATTATCTAGAGTTTCTTCGGTATAAGCTTCATTTAATAAAGCTAAGATAGTACGGTCTAGACCATAAGTTGATTCGATAATATAAGGAATATATTTTTCGTTGGTTTCAGGATCTAGATAGGTTTGGGATACACTAGAATATTCTTGATGACGAGATAAATCATAATTAGTACGATTATGGGTACCATTAATTTCTCCCCAACCAAAACAGAATTCGTATTCGATATCACAAGCAGATTTGGCATAGTGAGCAAGTTTTTCGTGATCGTGAAAACGAAGTTTATTTTCGGGTAAACCTAAGTCCATAAAGAAGTGTTTACCATAATCTTTAAAGTAGTCATATAATTCTTGATCTGTTCCTTCTTTACAGAATGTTTGATATTCCATTTGTTCAAATTCAATAGTTCGGAAAGTAAAGTTACCAGGCGTGATTTCGTTACGGAATGCTTTACCTATTTGACCAATAGAAAATGGTAATTTGGCGCGCATTGTTCTTTGAACATTTAAGAAGTTTACGTATTCACCTTGAGCATTTTCGGGACGAAGATAGACAATATTTTTGGCATCTTTGACTACCCCTCTTTGGGTTTCAAACATTAAATTAAATTCACGAATATCGGTATAGTCACAAGCACCACATTTAGGACAAGGTATTTGGTGTTCACGAATATAGGCCATAAGTTCTTCGTGAGACATCCCATCGGCATGAGCGTTTGGGTTAAAGTCATTAACTAAGTTATCAGCACGATGACGCATTTTACAATGTTTACAATCGATTAATGGATCAGAGAAACTAGCTACGTGACCAGAAGCTTCCCATACTCTTGGATGCATTAGAATATCTGCATCTACTTCGTAAGCATTAGGTCTTTCTTGAATAAAGCGTTTACGCCAGCAATCTTTAACAGCATTTTTAAGACGACTTCCTAATGGTCCATAATCCCAAGTATTAGCAAGGCCACCGTAAATTTCACTTCCTTGAAATATATAACCATATTGTTTGCAATAATTGACTAAGTCTTCCATTTTTAAATTTTCCATAAATATTCTCCTTCTTTGGCTAAAATTTAAAAACGTCTAGAAATAATTTGTAGGGGTGCTAGTGCACGGTTCCACCCTACTTATTTCTAGACGAAATCACTCTTTATTTTTATATAGCTCCGAGTTTGCCACGCTCTTCATCACTTGTATGTACTACATTATATACTAATTTTTAATTTTTGACAAGTTCTTGTAAGAATTTTTTACTATTCAGATATAAACCAGCGTATCGGTCATAGTAACGATTAATAAATTCGTTAATCATCGAGGCGATATCAGGTTTGATATCTAAGGAAGTAATACTATTAATTTTAATATAGTAATACATTCTTAATAGTTTAACAATTTTAGCATTATAGATGGGTTCGTTAGTGTAACAATTTTGACAAATATAACCACCTTCATCAGGATCAATAGTAATGATATTTTTAGTAGATCCACAACGAAGACAGCAGTCAAGATTTAAGCCAATGCCTTGATAATCGAGATATTTAATTTCTAAGATATTAGTCATTACTAAGGGATTAAAACCTTCATCAATCTTTTTTAAAGTAGCAATAAAATCATCAAAGATGGTATAGTTATAATTTTGTTTAACGACTTGGTAGGTTAATTCACAAATATAAGAAACATAGCTTAGTAAAATGATATCTTGGCGAACATTTTTAAAGGGTTCGATAATATCAACATCGGTTAATTTAGAAAGTTTTTGTTCATAGTAATCAAGATAAAAGAGACCATAAGTAAATTTTGTGGTCTTAGTGCGAAGTGGACTTTTAAGGCTTTTGACGTTTTTGGCCATCACTCCTATTAAGCCATATTCTCTAGTGAGAATATTTAATATTCGTGAACTATCTCCGCTAGGTGTTTCAGTTAAGATGATTCCTTCTACTTTCTTTAACAAGACTATCCCTTCTTTTCTTGTTTTTTATATTCTAAATAATATTCTATTTTACCGGTTTTTTTAAATTTTTCCCAGGCTTCTTTCTTATTCATAAAAACAACCCATCCTCTCTTACTTATATAATGGGCTGTAAAATTAATTTTTATTCAAAATCTTTAAAACCTAATTCATTTAGATATTTTTCTTTATCGCGCCAGTTCTTAATAGTTTTAACATATAACTCAAGGAATACTTGTTTACCTAAGAGTTCTTCGATATCTTGCCGTGCTTGGATGCCGACTTCTTTTAAAAGAGCTCCATTTTTACCAATAACTATTTTCTTAAGGGAATCACGGTCAACGATTACTTCAACAACAATATTGACAATATTAGGTAATTCTTCATATTCGGTAGTAACACAGGTGATACTATGAGGTATTTCTTGTTCGGTAAGATTTAATAATTTTTCTCGAACGTATTCACTAATCATAAATTTAGTACTATTCGTAGTAATAGTATCATCTTCAAAATAACGGACATTATCGGTTAGATATTTTTTGATGACTTCAATTAAACGTTCAATATTATCATTAGTTTTAGCAGAAATAGGAACTATTTCGACGAAAGGGAATAAATCTTTATAATCATTTATTCTATTAATTAGTTGTTCTTTAGATAATTGATCTATTTTATTTAAGACAAGGATGACAGGTACATCATTACCTTTTAGAGTTTCAATGATATATCGATCACCTTTGCCTACACCTTCATAGGCATCGACGATAAATAAAATAACATCAATATCTTTGGTAAAAGCATTGGCTTGTTTATTGAGAATTTTTCCGAGTTTATTAATTGGTTTATGAATACCTGGGGTATCGACAAAGACGATTTGGGTATTAGGTTCGTTATAGATGCCTTGGATAATATTTCTGGTAGTACCAGCTTTATTAGAAGTGATGGCTATTTTATGTTCGGTGATACTATTTAGAAGAGTACTTTTACCAACGTTGGGACGACCAATTATACTGACAAAACCGCTTTTCATAGGTTAAAGTCCTAACATTTCAATAAGATGAGGAATATAAACTAGACAACCGATGATGGCAGCAACGATAGATAAGACAAAGGTGGCAGCGCTTCCACAATCTTTGGCAATTTTTGCTAAAGGATGAATTTCTAAGGTTACTAAATCGACAACCGCTTCAATAGCAGTATTAATTAATTCGGCAGCAAGAACGATACCTATAGCTACGGCAATTAAAGCCCACTCACTAATGCTTATATGACATATAAGACCCATTATGATAGCAAATATAGTAGCTATCACATGAATTAACATACTTTGTTCGTACTTATAAGCGTATTTTAAACCATCGATGCTATAGCCGAAACTTTTAACAAATCTTTTAAACCCTCTTACTTTTATTTCATCGCGTGATATTTTTGGCATCTAAAATCAACTCCTGTAATGCAAACATAACTTTCTCTTCTTCTTTATTCATATGGTCATAGCCTAGTAAATGCAATAAACCATGAACACAAAGAAAGGATAATTCTCTTTCTTCACTATGGGCATATTCTTTAGCTTGACTAATCATTTTAGGAATACAAACATAAATATCTCCTAAAACTCTACATTGTTCATTATACACCATATCTTCATTATCTTCAAATGCAAATGAAATAACATCGGTTACTCGATCGATGTGACGGTATTCACGGTTTATTTCTTGTATTTGGTCTTCATCAACAAAGATGACGGAGAAGATTGCATTTTTAACTTTCTCGTGTTCTAATGTGTAATCTAGTACATCGTATAGATAAGTATAATTAGTATATAAATTATTATCAATTATTGTGTATTCGTTCATTTTATCACTCCATTTAACCAACCAAAGCCAACAAATTGACTAATGTAGGCGATGATTATTACGATGACGATGATACTTAATATATTATAGAATAAGTCGCTTTTAAATAAGGATGGAAGATGCTTTTGAATAGCAGTAATGGCAATATAGATAAGAAAACCAATAATGCCACCCGCAACATTAAGGATGATATCATCGATATCAAAAGTTCGACCAATACGGTATTGAACTAATTCGATAGCTAAGCTAGTAATTAGAGTAATTATCGTCATTTCCCCTACTCTTTTAGCTTTGACGTAGCTAGAAACAAAGTAACCAAATGGTACAAAGGCTAGAATATTACCTAAAACGTTATAGATGAATAAAGGTGAACCAAATGTATAACGAGTTATTTCTTTGAATGGCATTAAGTTTAAGCCAGAACCGCCTGATTCAGTATTAGTTACTAATTCAAATAATAATAAAATATAAATTAAAAATATCAGGGTATATATTTCATTAAATAGACTAAATTTTTGATGATTAATTCTTAAATATGAAATACGAACGGTAACGAGAATAATACAAAAGATGAAAACCATTGGCCATGCTCCTGATAATGTTCTATATAGTGCTCTACTAAACATATATATCGCCCCGCTTTTTATTCTGGTATATAGATTTGTTCTTTACCTATTTGCTCTTCGACTGTTACGAAAGCTTCTACATATATTGTACTATCATTTATAGTTTTTTTCAAAACTTTTTGTGATAAAATTTGGCAATCATCTTTGAGTTTAATGGAAAGCTTATTTTGAATTTCTTGATCGATAGCTTTGAGGACTTCTTCATCAGTTAAGTTGACTTTTTCAATGGTATATTCTTTTTCTTTTTGGTAATAGAATTTATAATCACCTACTTTTAAGAGAAGTTTATTTTCACTATCGATAGGATTTAATCTTGAACGAAGAATTTTATATTGGTCAGTTGGAGTAGTAAGTAGGAAGTTGCTTCTTTCGTTACCAGTATAGGTTTTGATAGTTTTAATTTTGGGCATTGTAACGGAGATGGTATACCAAGTTTCAGCATAGACTTTGGCATTAGCACAAACGTTGTTTTTAACTTCTTCATTAAAGGTAATGGCACCACTGACGATAATATCTCCTACTCTAACATAGTTATTGACATTTTTAATAATCTCACCATCAGAGGAGATTATTCTCGTTATCATTCCTTCTTTGGCAGCCACAATATGACAGTATTTATTAGTTTCAGTAGTATTAGTTAAAACTTTATCTTGCAAACGGACTTCGTAATTCATCCCGATAGGAATTATTTCTAGCCATTCTAAACTATCAGGATATTTATTTAAAATGGTTTCTTTAATTTTTTGGAGAGTGGCATAATCTTTTTGGATAGAAAATTTCTTAATACCTAACCCAGCTAATTCTTCAGTGATAGTTTCTCTTAAGATAGGATTAGAATGAATGACATAAACATTAGCAGTGAGATGACTAATTAAAAAGATAAAGATAAGAGAAGCTGCAAAAAGGTAGATAGATAAAATATGATTTTTGATTTCATTTTGTAGTTTATAAATACCATAATCTTGGATTTTTTCTAATTTGAGATATTTACTTAAACGTTTGTAATCGGATTTAGTTATTTTTAGATAGACATAATTAGATTTGGTTTGGATTTCATAAAGATTGATGTTTAAGGAGGCGATTAATTTTAAGTCTTTAAGGTGATTGGATGATGGGAAACGTACTTTAAGATAATGTTTTTTGGTTTCGAGATAGATACTACGCATTGATAAAACAAACCTTTACAATAGTACCAATTATTTGCATTTCATTACTTAAGACTTTAGTCACTTTTAAGTTTTCACCTTCGATATGCATAATAAAATTGGCGAATTTGAGAGAGATAAAAGTTTCAGAAAGACTTTCTAAAGACTGATAGTTATAAATGTGGGTATAGTTATTAGTAATATCAATAAAATATTCATTATCGTAAAGATAGTTTTTAATATTTGGAAATAACTTCATATAATCACCATTAAATCATATGAAAAAGAAGGCTTGTTTAGCCTTCTTACTTTGTTAGTTTTTCACGAACTAGAGTGTTTACTAGTTTCATATCGGCACGCCCAGCAAACTTTTCAGTAGCTTTTTTCATTATGGCACCAATAGATTCTGGACCAGTTGGATTTAGTTCAGTAAATATTTCATCAAGAACTTTAATGATTTCACTTTCAGATAATTCTTCCGGAAGATATTTACTTAAAACAGTTACTTCTTTTGTTAAGTTATCGACTAGGTCTTGACGATTATATTTAGTATATTCTTCGATACTATCTTTACGTATTTTTACTTGTTTTTTAATTACTGCAATTGCTTCTTCATCGGTTAGATCGTGCTTTTTATTAATTTTTTCTAATTGGAGAGCACTCTTTAACATTCGAAGGACTGACAAAGTAAATTTATCAGCTTCTTTCATTGCTCTAACCATTTCATTATTTACTTGTTCAACAATTGTCATAAGTTCACCTTAATCTCTCTTGTGACGACGAGCATTTTTAATTTGCTCTTTCTTTTCGTTACGTTTCTTTACCCCAGGTTTTTCATAGTGTTTTCTTTTTTTTAATTCTGAAGGGACACCGCTTCTTGCAACTTTGACTTTAAATTTTCTTAAAGCACTATCAATATTGCCGTTTGTTACCACTACTTTAGTCATAATTTCCCTCCCTTCATCACTATTTCAAATTATAACACTACTAAAAGCCTTTGACAAGTAATTTAGATAAGAAAAATAGTTATGACGTTAGGTGGTCATAACTATATGTTCGGTTAAACATCGTAGTGCCATTAAAATAAGTAATATTATTATTGAGCCAAGTGGTGGTAGGTAAATCATTACCAACGGCAGCCGTCAAATCGATTAAGACTACATCATCTATATAAGTTGGTCCGCCAGTTTTGGAAGTTTCTTGAAAAACTAATTGCCATGTACCGGTTGATGGAGCAGAAGAGGGAATATTTAAAGTGGTACCTTGAACTTGCCAAGTACGATGATTACCTAATAAGCTTAAACCAGAAAATGTATAAGTTCGAGAAGAATTTCTTAAGGTAACTGATGAGCTAGAACCACTAGTAATTGCAGGAGCATAGATCATATATCGAACATAATAGGTATGGCCTGGGACGACTCTAGTAATAAGACTTTGACTAACTCGAACTTCACGATTAGAAGCGGGATTGGCTAATTCAATGGAACGAGAACTGGAAGTATATAGTTTGCTATTGAATTTAGCAGAAGAATCGGAAAAAGTCCAGGCTAAACTAGTTTCCATATTACCATTCGATAAAAGATTGGTAAAGGTGGCTAGTTTGGCATTACCAGCATTAGATAATTCATTTTTAATGTCTTTATTTGTTTCTCTTATAAGTAAACGGTTATGAGTATAATTAGCAATGATAATAGCAGAGACAGTTATAAAAATCAAAAAGAAAGAATAGATTACAGACATCGAGATAAAGCCTTTTTGCTTGTTCATATTATCACCTACTATGATTAGTATAGCTTATTGTGGGAAATTTCTCAATAGAAAAAGAAAGCACAAGGCTTTCTTTTTACTACTAAAAGCATAGGTTCTTAGAAAAGATTCTTCTTAGTGAACTGCCAATACTTCTGCCTAAATTAAAGATGGTTTCGATGCCATTACAAATTGCATTAATCATTGGTGATTCAAAGGCAAAGGCCCCTCCTTGAACTAGGATTAAATCATTATTTTTTAATTCCATAATTATTTATTACAAGCCGAAGGACGAAGATAACCATCGATAATACCGATGACAAGGATGCCAAAAGCAACAAGACCTAAAGCTATGCCTTTACCGATACCTCCTCCTGTTATATTTAGTAATTCATTACTACTTAATTGGCTCATATTTGCTCCTTTCATTGAAATATTTTTAAAATTTTAAAGATTTTTTGGATTATTCTTTGCTCATCAGCGACAATGGTAACCGTAGTATATTGATTATTATAAGATTCATCGAGATCTAAAGTTATATGGGCAGCTTGGGTCATAGCCATATACTGTTCGTTATAAATTGGTTTGGCAAAAGTTATGTTTGGTGTGGAGTACTTTTGATTATCAATTATAAGGTAATTTATTTTAGGCGTATTCTGTAAATCGAGGAAATTAATATCGAACTGACATTCATTTTGACAAGAAACTAGGGTCTTAGTTTGGTAATAATTGTGAGTTTTGAAGGTGAGCATATAAATAAGACAACCAATAAAGATAAGCATTGGGAAATAGATTATTGGTTTAGGTTGTAAGAATTTAGCATTTACACTCATTTGTTCCTCCAATAGATATTGTTTTTTCAAATAGGTTTGAGACGTTTTTGTGACTAACATAAATTATTGTTTTGCTTGGATAAGCATCTTGAATACGCTGAATAATCGACTTTTCTTGACTGAAGCTTACTTCACTTAAAGCTTCATCTAAAATCAATATAGGTTTATCTTGAATTAGGGCACGGGCAAGAACTAAACGTTGTTTTTCACCACCACTAAGGTTTTGGGCGTCTTTAATGATTAAAGAGTCAAGACGATATGGCAAATGTTCAACAACTGGATTTAGTTCACATATTTGAATGACTTGGTTAATTTTTTCAAGACTATAGCTTTGATAAGTAGTGATATTATTACGTAGAGTATCATTAAAGAGTTCTTCGTGTTGCGATACATAAGTTATATTATCTCTAATAGTATTTAAATGGTAATCTTGGATATTTACCCCTCCAATTAAGATATTACCATTATTAGGATTTAGGTGTCGAAATAATAACTTACACAATGTTGATTTACCACTACCACTTGGACCTTTTAAGAAAACTTTACTACCAGAGTCAATAGTAATGTTGGTATTATCTAGAACGTTATGATAATTATTAAAGCTATAACTAATATTTTGAAATTCAATTAGGCCATTTTGAAAGTTTTCTTCATAAGTAAATAGATTTTCTTCATGAAGGGCTAGATATTCGTTTAGTTTAATTAGTAAAGCTTTGATATAATTATATTTAGGCAACAAATTAATGGTATCTTTCATAGGTTGAAGAAGGTAAACAATAAAAGCATTAAAGGTAAGATATGAAGCAATATTTAAATTACCTTGAAAGATTAAGATAAAGGCATAACTTGTTAGACTAAATAAACCAACTTCACTAATTGTATTTTGGGTAATGTTTTGATAAAGGTAAGTCTTGGAAAAAAAGAAGTTATCACTTAAATAGGTTGCCATACTAGTTTTGAGACCTTTTAGAAAAATAGCGGAGGTATTAGTATTTTTAATAGATTCGATATTTTCTAATTTCTCTAAGATATCAGCATTAAAATTGGTTTCTTCTTCAATATTTTTTAAAGCTTTTTGGAAGGTTGCTTTAGTAAATATTAGACTTAGGGTGAAGTAAATAAGCAAAACTAAGCAAAGAATAAAAAATAGTTTGGCGTTATTTCGATAAAGAAGAAATGCTGATACGGTAGCTAAGGTAGCATCGATGAATAAAGAAATAAGAATTTCGCTGATTAAATACTTGATTTCTTTTAAGTCTTGAAGACGACTTAAGATTTCACCGCTAGTTCTACTTTTAACTACGCTTAGAGGAAGATTTATGGTATGAGTAATAAATTCATCATAAATTTTGAAGTCAATATTTTTATGAAGGTAAATCTGGTAGTATTCTCTTAAAGAATTAAATATGACTTTCAAGATAGTTATGATGGTGAGAACAAAGATAATTTAATATAGGAGGATTTCACTACGTTTTTCAATAGCTTTCATACCTACTTCATAGAAGTAATTAGCAATAATGGAAACAACGGATAGTGAAATACTACCTAGTAACAAATGAAGAAAGATTTTTTTGTTGTCGTTAATTAGATTTTGAATGAGAGATTTTAAGGGACGCGTCTGTTTTAACTTTAAGATTGGAGTTTTGGGGGTAAAGTTAATAATGACATTGGTCCACATACTTAAAAACTCATCGAGACTGATAACTTTTTTACCGCAACTTGGGTCCATTAGAGTTACGGTATTTTTGTTAATTGCATAGATAACAACAAAATGATCTAAGGAATTAGCTAAATGGACGTGAGCGATGGCTGGTAAGAGGATTCTTGGGTCGTTTAAATTTTCTACTTTTAATCCGATGCTATCGAAGCCATATTGTTGAGCTGCTTTAATAATATGATAAGCAGTAGTACCGTTTACTCCGGTAAAAGTTTCTTCTT
>CANQIR010000029.1 GCA_947624095.1 uncultured Bacilli bacterium | reverse complement strand
TTCTTCTTTGTCTTACTTGTTTACCACTATCTTTATTTGTTTTGTGATTACCGCCTGATTTTTTATAACTAATAGTTCCACCAGGTCTTACATTTAATACTTTACTAGTAGCTTTATGTGTTTTTTGTTTACCTTTTGCCATCTTTTAACTTCCTCTCTTTTATTTTTTTGGTGCTAATAGCATACTCATTGTTCTACCTTCTAATTTTGGTTGAGCTTCAATATCTGATATATCACTTAACTCATTAGCAAATCTAAGTAATACATCTTTACCTAATTCCGGATGTGCCATTTGTCTTCCTTTAAATCTAATTGTTGCTTTTATTTTATGACCTTTTTGTAAATATTCTGCCGCATTCTTTTTACGCGTATTAAAGTCATGAATATCAATAGTAACTGATAATTGATACTCCTTTACATCCTTATTATTTTCTCTTTGTCGTTTTTGAGCTTCCTTTAATTTCTTTGCTTTTTCATAACGATACTTGTTATAGTCCATAATCTTTCCTACAGCTGGTGTTGCATTACCACTCATTAGTACAAGATCAAGTCCTGCATAATTAGCTAATGTCAATGCATCATTAATATTTTTCATACCCATCTGTTCACCATTTGGACCAATAACCATTAACTCACTCACTCTTATCTGCTCATTAATCGGTAGTTCATTCTTATCCTTTGCTATATTAGACACCTCCATACAATTAAAAAAGTAGACACATAGTATCCACTTTATCCATTCCAAAATTAATTTAATTCATCCTGGCCTTTTACCTATCGTAATCATAATACAATCAGGTGGATGTGGACACATCGCTTTCCTTTTTCAATAACAATATGAATTATAAACTACTTTTATGCAAAAGTCAACATAAAAACTAGCTTAATTGCTAGCTTTATTATCAGTATTATCCATAAAATTAATCACTGATGGTTGATTTTCATTAGTAGTTGGTGTTGGATTTGGTTGAGCCGCTGGCGCCGCTGGTGCAGTTGGTTGCACTTGAGGACTTGGTTCAGCTACAGGTGAAACAGGTGCCACTGGCGGTACAGGTGGAGTCGGTGGAACAGGAGCTGCTGGTGGTGTTGGTGGTGTTGGTGGAACTGGTGCTTGTCCTTTACCATCAGCTTTTTGAGCAACATATTTCTTAAATTCATCTTCTACAATAGGTGATATTTGTTTCAATTGTGCTTTAAATTTATTCTCCTCTTCATCCACAAGACCAACGTGATAAACCTTATCTATTTGTTGATGGTTAAACAAACAATTCTGAGTAGAATTTAAATAACCTTCCGGATAAATGCACCCACAATAATCAAACATCTTTCCTTCAACATCTGGTGCTACCACACAAAATCCTGTAATCATTATTCTCTTTTTTGCCCCTTTTAATAATACAACTGTACCAATCGGCAAATACTTTTCCTTTAAATTAATTTCCATAAAAAGACCTCCTTTATTCTCTTTATATTATATCATAAAATTTTAATATTTAAAGACTTACATAAATATTATATTTCCATCTTCATCAACACCATATTTTTGTTGATATCCATTATTAACTCCAACCGTAGTTTGAGAATTATTTATATTAGATCCTGTACTACCTAAATGAGTAACGCCTCCATTATTAGGCACTTCATTTTGTTGAGTACTTGTCTTATTACTATCCGTTACTACATTTTCACTATTATCATTCACAACTGCCCCGTTAGTAGCATTCTCTACACTATGACTTCCATTAACAACTTCGCCATTAGCAGTTATCCCACTTAGATCACCATTGTCAGAACCAGTCGTCCCACCAAGTACTACAGTTCCATCAGGTAACGTACTACCACCAGCTACATTATCATTAGCGTTTACTCCTCCGCTACTTCCTAAATGAATTACTCCATCACTACTTGGTCCAAATCCATCTGCTTGTAATAATTCATCAAGCGTTGATCCTTCACTAGAGCTTCCACTACCACTTGAATATGTAGTTGATCCATCCGGATTAACCGTTACTGAAGGTTCAACTTTATCTTCCGGTGTTTCTACATCTTCTGGATTCTTAATTAAATCATCTAAGGTTTGTTCAAATTTTACTTGATCTTCATAAGCAAGTACTGCTTCTTGCATCATTTCTCTATCTTCAAGTAAATGTTCAATTTGTCTATCATTATATCCATACTCTTTTAATAAATCCTTAAGAGCATCTTGATCATTATAATACATATCATTAATTTCGATTACTCTATCAAAATTTTCTGAATCAATACCAAAGTTATTTACTAGTTCCCCATTTGTAACAGCTTCACGAACTAATTTTTCATCTTTCATAATAATTTCGATTTCTTTATCAGTATAATTATAATCTTTTAATTGACTGATCAAAGCATCCGGATCATTAGCAAATTTATCATGAATTTCTAGCATTTGTTCCATTCTATTAGCGTGTTCTTGTCTAAATACTGCTTCTTTAGCAATCGCTTCATCACTCATAATTTTTTCTATTTGTTCCTCGCTATAGCCGTATTCCTTTAATTGATTAACTAATGCTTCTGGATCATTCTTATATAAATATGATACTCTTTCCTCTAAAGCTTCTTGATAACGATCCCAACCAGTTGTATCCGAATGTGTTAATTCATTATTTTCTGGTTCCTTATCCTCATTTTCCTTTTCAGATTCATCACCAGCATCTTCTTCCTTAACATCTTCTTCTTTTTTATCATCAGATTCCGTATCAGTTCCCGCTACAACGGCACCAGCACCAGCAGCTCCGGCTCCACCAGGTACGCCACCTCCCGGAGTACCACTTCCACCACCGGTATTAGAATTACCGCCACCGCCGTTATTATTATTGCCACCAGGTATATCACCGCCAGAAGGTCCTACGCCAGTATTTCCATTTTCTCCATCACCCTGTGTTCCGTCACCTGAAGAATCTCCGTTGCCATCGCCTTGTGAACCATCACCATCGCCACCTTCAGTTTGGCCATCGCCACCTTCGGTTTGACCATTTCCACCAGTAGTACCATCAGTAACTGTTGGATCAGGTGTTCCATTACCGCCAGTTATCAATCTATCAAATGCCGCTCCAGCTTTATCAAATAAAGTAAATGCTAGTGCTCGAACTTCCATAAGTCCTAATGAATATGAACCTTTAGCTACGTGCTTACCTAAAGTCTGCGTATAATTTAAATTTTGATTTATCATTAATTTACCAAGTAGAGTTTTTATACCACCATAAGCAACTCCGGCAAGTTGTCCGCCCCAGAATGAGCCACCATTTTGCCAATGAGCTTCAGCACCTTGACCCCAACCTTGAACAAGATAAACAAGTGGACCAACCGGTGTACAGAAAGCAACTAAAGCTGCACAAGTTTCTTCCGAAAAAGCAATAATTGCATCTTCAGCTTTGGTATTATAAAGCATACTATATTTATCAAGCCAGCCACCAAATCCTGTAGGATCGATGGCTTTTCGAATACCATCTACCCAATCCAGTCCGACAAAATTCATAACGCCTTGATTCCAACCAGTCATATCACAACCAAATATTGAACCGAAAAATGATACAACTCCACCAAACATTGCAACAATACCATCTACAAGTGAGTCTAATAAACCAATTAAACCATAAACGACATCAACGAAAGCATTAACAATAGTAGCTACAATACTTAGTAAGAAATCAACACGTCCCCCTTGGAATAATTTCTCCCACCAAGCTTCCGTATATTCTCCATCTATTTCTACCGCTCCAGTTTGATAATCAGTTACCACAGTAGCTCCTACTTCACTCATTGCAGTAGTTAGTTCGTCACTAACAGGAAAGTCAACATAAACATCGGCATTACTCGTATCTAGTTCGGCAATCTTATTATAAATCGTATCTAGTTTGTTTTTTAAAGTTTCATCAGTTGCTGCTAAAGAATAAAGCTTACTTATCAGCTCATTAATTTTAGGATAATAAGTAGGTTTTAAATTTTGATCTAAATATTTCACACTATAATCATTAAGTAATTTATAAGTATCTACTATTGGAATATGGGCGCTTTCCAAATCGCCAATAGCTAAATGAACTATTTGCCAATCAAAAAGAGTATGTGGTGATTCAGTTCCCGCCATAATCAGTTCCCTCCATTCTGTGTTGCTTGTGCCTTTTCTTGTTCAGCAACATAATTATTATATTCAGCTTGTTGTTGGTTCTTTAGTTCACCAGCTCCATTATATATAGCCAGTTTCAAATTAGCAATCTCCGTTTTTATAGCAGAAATTTCCGAAATTAACTCCCCAATTTTAGCTGGAAAAGTATTTTCTCCAGCAATCAATAATCTATCCGTTCCACACTCACTTTTAGCTGATTCCAAAAAATCCAATGCTAAATCTGCTTTTTTCACTGCTTTATCAAAATATTCATCTAAATATCTTTTTACAACATTTAATTTAATAATCTCCGACTCTTTAGTAATTGCCATTTACCACTCATACTCCTTCCCTTTTCTATATTTTGCAAAAAGAAGAAATACTTATAACTTCGTCTTTTTGCAAAATATTGCAGAATACTGCAATATTAACCTTGTGAACCTTGGTCGAGTTGTAAATAAGTTTGATGAGCAGCTTCTACTTTAGCTCGTACAGTCTCTAATTGAGAAATACAAGCATCAAAATTAGTAGCGAACTCTTCCCATTTACTCTTGAATTCATTAGCTCTAGTTCCACTCCATACAGAAGTACCAATCTTTGAATTTACTTCATCTCTCATAGAATCGAAACCACTTCTAACTTGACTAATAGAAGATTCAATTGTTCCAACAGAAACTAAAGCTTTTTCATAATCAATTGTAAAACTATTATTCATTCTTTAAACCTCCTCTTTTATTATCCATTCATTACATTTAACATTTCTTGTTCAGTCTTTGCCCCAGCTTCGCCAGTAGCATCAATATTATCTGCAATTTGTTGTAAATTAGTATAAAGATCTACACAACTATTATAACTAGTTTCAAATGTGTTTTTAAAAGCATTGTAAGCTTCTCCTGTCCAGTGAGTACCTAATGTAGTAACTTCATCTCTTACACCATCTACTTGATCCATATATTTTTTAGCATCTGCTAAAATACTATCAGCCATTTCACGAATTTTATTAGGATCCATTTCTAACATGTCAGCCATCATTTCACCTCCTACCTATAATAAGATTAATTTAGAACCATTTAAAATATTATTCTCCTTAAACGTAAGATTAACATCATAAACAGCTCCAGTAGTGGCATTAATTAATGATAAACGATTACTGATAGGAAAACTACCATCTGTTAATTCATTAATAGCCTTATTTAATAAGAATATAATTTCAATAGTCTTCTTATTAACTGGGATAAACAAATTGTACCGTTCTTCTAAAGCTGGAACGATTAAATCAACACATACCTTGTTATTCATCTAATCACCAACCTAAAGAGTATCGTATTCGTCTTCTTGTTCATAAGTTTCAATAAACTTAACCAAACAAGGATTACCACCAACTATGTCATAGCCAAAGCTATCAGGTAAAATATTCGTAAGACTTCGCGTACTAGCATTTAACCTGAATATTCCTTGCTCTGAAATACCACTTCCGATCCAAATACCCCTTGAACTATTCACTACACTCTTATACCATCCATCATACTCCATTTTCTTTAGGACGTCAACCGAGTCAACAAATAGAAAATTGAATTTTAAAAGCTTCTTTGCACTCTCTATCTTATCCGCAAAAAGAGTATTAAATTTATCTGCTAGAATTGTTTTTAATTTGTCAATTCCCACAAAAATACAGATAATATCTTCATAATTAGCTATTGAATCTAAATCATAATCACTCTTAACATAAATATCATTTAATTGTTCTATAATTTTCCCAAATTGTTCTAAATTTGTTTCAAATGACGAATTATAATATTTACAATAATTTACAATTTTTTCATCTTTCAATAATCTCTCTGCATCAAATACAAATATAACTTTTCTTTGTAAAGTAGAAAGTTCATATATTAAACTTGCTAATAACTTCTTAGTTGATGTAATCTTCTGAGCACTAATTAATGTACTTACTTGATTTTTAATATCGATTGTTCTAACATTTAAACTTACCTTTTCTACCCCAATAGGTACTTGACTAAGTCCCCCAAATTCACCTTTAACAAATTGTGTCGTTACAACTTCAGGTAACTCTGGAATCCGCATTGCCGATTTAACAAATGTCTTATTTAAATCTTCACAAAGTATCTTAATCTTTTCACTTAATTTACCAGGCTCGGCAGGATAAGCAGTTTGAAATTCATATATTTGATCTAACTTCACTAATCCACGACCATTTATCTTTGCTGGAAAAATTTCCGTTCTTCCTACAATACTTCTATAATCATAATCATCACTCATTTGTAACGCCAATTGATTAGCAAAATTCTGACTTAATTTACTACGAATACCTGTTGTTCCACTAACCGTTACAAGTACATAAACTCCATACTTTACACCTTCTCTAGTAATCGTAACTAAATCTTCAAAATTATCCGCTCCATAATTATCACTAAAAGCTTCATAATTATTAATAATTAAAAGTACACTAGGTATTGTCTTACCACTATTTTTTATATAAACATCGTAATTACCACTATACTCAATAAACAACTTTTTCCGTTCATCTATAATCTTTTTAATAAGCTTAAATAAATTAGCTACTTTATCTTTATCACTAGCAAATACCACTCCCCCAATTTGTGGCGCATTTTTATATAATCTTAAAGTCTCCGCTCCAAAATCCATTATATAAATATTAATTTCATCAACCGAATAAGTTGTAATTAAAGAATATACTACTGTACTTACTAAATCATCTTTACCACTACCAACCATTCCATAAACTATCGTATTTCCCGTTGCACTAATTGGTATAGTAAGTAATCCTTGTTGTTGTTTACTTGGTGCATCATATTCTCCCAATATTGGATTAATCACAAAATCCTCTTTTTGATAATTATACTTAGTTCTTAAATTATCTACATATATAAATGCTGGAATTCTAGGTAACCATAACTTTTTAATCTTAATATCATTCTCATTAGCTATATTCACTATATAATTAAGAACATTCGGTAATTCTTCTCCTTTTCTTACTCCTATATCATTATTTTTAGAACTTTCCACATTCTTAATATGTGAACCAATATTATCCACAAAATCTATAGAAGTATTAACTTTTTTCTTTCTTTTATCTGCTTCATAATAAGGTGCTCCACACCATGCTGATTGACCAAGAGCAAAGAATTCATTATACCCAACTTGTAAATAAAATCTTCCTGTTTCTTTAAGCATTGCTGCATCTGGTGATTTAATCATATCATTACTATCTGCTTTATCCTGAACCTTTAAACAAACCCTAAATTTTGAGTTTGACCATATTTGATCATCAACTACGCCACTAGGTTTCTGTGTTGCTAGTATTAAGTGTACCCCTAAAGAACGCCCAATACGAGCCGTTGAAATAAGTTGTGACATAAACTCTGGTTGTTGAGCTTTTAACTCTGCAAATTCATCACTAATAATAAATAAATGACTAACTGGCTCATTAACTTTACCTTCTCTATATAATTTTTGATATTTATAAATATCGATAGTTGATTCACCAGTTATATCTCTTGCTTCATTAAATATTGCTTGTCTTCTTTTAAGTTCACTTTGTAAAGAAGATAAACTTCGATTAATCTCCCCAACATCTAAGTTAGTAATAGTTCCTGCTAAATGCGGTAAAGTAACACCAGTTTCTTTATTTTCAAACGCTCCAGCTAATCCCCCACCTTTATAATCAATTAAAACAAAATTAACTTCATTTGGATGAAAATTAACTGCCATTGATAAAATATAAGTAATAATAAATTCTGATTTACCACTACCTGTCATCCCTGCCACTAACCCATGTGGTCCATGAACTTTCTCGTGCAAATCTAGCTTAAATAAATCACCACTTTGATTTATCCCAACCGGTACAGATAAAGACTTAGTAGGATCATTACTCTTCCAACGATTAAAAGAATTTAATTGTTTAACATTACTAACATTATACATTTCCAAAAAAGAATATACTGTAGGTAATTCAAATTTACCTTCATTTAAATCTATCGGAATATTAGAAACTGTATAAATTAATGGTTCTAAATCAAAATTAATATAATCCGGTACAAAAGAAACTCGTTTATCGGATACTAACTCATTTTCAAACATTCCCCCTTCATTCTGAGAAATATTAATAAATGTCGTTACATCATGAGATAAACTATTCAATTTACTAGTAGAAAATAAAATACTAAATCCAAGAAATATCCCTGTCTTCATTATATCATCCAAAACACTAACATTTCTTGTTCCTTCCACATCATCCGTAATAATTAAATATACTGGATCATAAATAGAAGTCTTATTATCTTTATTATTTAAAGCCTCCTTTCTCTTCATTAATACTTCTGATAAATAAGTCGAAATTTTTAATATATCATCAGAATTAGTTCCAAAAAAACGAATACTTTTTTCATTATCCCAACAATAAGGTAAATTTTTAAATTTTTCCCAATATTTAGCATTTTCTTCATTAGTCAAAATCACTATCTTTAAATTAATCCAACTATGATAAGCTAAACACTGTAAAATTAAGCCATCAATAAATCTTCGATTAAGTTGCTCATTACCTATTAATGCCGTAGCAAATTTTTCTTTTAAAGCCACTGTAACCGGTACATTAGTAAGTAATTTCATTTCATCTTTTAATTCAAATATTTTTTGTTTTAAATTATCCTCATCTAAAGTAAAATGTTCTTCCGGACTAGATAACTCAATATTTGGTGGTATAGATCCAATACCTAATCTTAATTCTAGAAAATCTGGATGTTCTGGTAATCTTTCCCAAAGATTTCTTTTTTTATAATTAATAATATCCGCAACATTACTTAAAGAAAGATTAGTATCCGTTAAAATTCTTGCTTGATTATGCATTTCATCCAGAATTTCTTTTCTTTTCTCATCTAAATATTTACTATATAACTTTTGTCTTTGTTTTTCTTTCTTTTTCTTTAAATTTTTATTATAAGCCTTAGTAATTGAAGGAAATACTACCATTGCTGCTATCATTGCAAAAGCCGTTATAATAGAACTAATAGAATCTCGCCAAGTAGCTTCCCCATTCATTACTTTTAATAGTGCCAAAACACCAGTTACACAAGAACCCATTCCCATTACTACCATTGGTCCCATTGTTAAAATAGCCGGTAATGACTCATCCTTAAACTCATTAGGAGGTGGATCAATAACAATACTTTTCTTTTCTACTCTTTCACTAAATCTCGGTGGTCTTAAAAAATAATCTTTTTTATCAAATACCTCTACATAACTATCTGGTGTTTCCTCTATTTCATCATAATTCAATTCATTACTTACCACATTAGTAAATTTTGAAGTATCATATTTAACTAAATAACTCGGATTAATTAACAATATAATATCTCGAATAATACTAAATCTAAAACCTAAGACAAATATAATATCTCCACTATTAATATATCCTTCTTGAAATATCCCATTATTAACATATACTCTAACCTTAGAATTTAAATTTCTTAAAAATAATTTTCCTTTACCATAACTAATCTGTAACTGATTATAAGCCATTAAAGAATGATCATAACTAATCCAGTTAGGAAAGACATTTCCTTCTCTTACAGCATCATTATTCCCGATATAAAAAGTAAAAGCCTCTTCAAAATTATACTTTAATTGAATAGCTTTATCATCATAAACTTTACTACAATAAACATCATAATCTTCATCAGTTTCTAAATTTTTTAAAGTCAATACTAAATCATCAACAACATCTGTATCATTAAAAAACATTTCATCTCTATAGATTTTAACATCGGTATTACTTTTCATTACCCATCTACCATCTATAGCTTCCACATTAATTAAATTTTCCCCTTTAGCGTTAGTAATCCAATAATTACCATATATTTCATTAGGTAAAATTAATGTAACAATTTGTGTTTTATCAAGTAACATTATCTTCACACTAACACTCCCTATTCTATTTACAATTATACTTTATCTTCCTAAATCTTTCAATAAAAAACAAACCGCTTTTTATCTAACAAAAAAAGATTGAAAATCTCTAATCAATCTTTTATCTAGTCTTATTTTTTACTTCATCTAATAATTTACTAATAAATTCTTCCTGACTTAATGTATTAGTATCTTCTGAGCCATAAGTACGATAACTAATATTTTTACTATCTCTTTCTTTATCGCCAAGAATCAAAGTATAAGGTATTTTTCTCATTACACTATCTCGCATCCTATACCCAAGTTTTTCTTCTCTACTATCAAGTTCTACTCTAATACCTTTACTCTTTAATAAATCATATACTTCATTAGCATAATCTAAATGATAACTATTATTTACAGGAATAATATTTACTTGTACTGGACTTAACCATAATGGAAATGCTCCTTTTGTTTCTTCAATTAAGAAAGCCGTAAATCTATCAAATGTTCCAAATATAG
>CANQIR010000028.1 GCA_947624095.1 uncultured Bacilli bacterium | reverse complement strand
AACGACATATAAATTACTGCCTCTGCTAAATGAACATTACACTCTGGCATTCCAATAAAATGACAAGCATGATAAACATTTATCGCCACATTTAATGCATTAGTATCCGCAAGTCCAATATCTTCTGAAGCAAACCTAGTAATTCTTCTAGCTATATAAATTGGATCTTCACCCGCTTCTAACATTCTTGCCAACCAATAAACAGCTGCATCAGGATCACTATTTCGCATTGATTTATGTAAAGCTGAAATAATATTATAATGTTCTTCACCATCTTTATCATACAATAATGTCTTTTTCGTCAAACATTCCTGTATCGTCTCATCAGAAATATTTATATTACCCTCTTTATCTACATCACCATTAATAACTAACATATCTAACGTTGTTAAAGCTGCTCTAGCATCTCCATTAGCAAACTTTGCAATTACTTTTAAATTATCCTCAGTTATCTTAATATTCTCTTTACCAAAGCCTCTCTCATCTTTAATCGCTCTTTCTAATAAATTTAAAATATCTTCGGTAGTTAATTCTTTTAAAACAAATACCCGACATCTAGATAGCAAGGCATTATTTACTTCAAAAGATGGATTTTCCGTTGTTGCTCCAATTAAAATTATTGCTCCCTTCTCAACAAAAGGTAAAAAAGCATCCTGTTGAGCTTTATTAAAACGATGAATTTCATCAACAAATACAATGGTTCTTATTCCTAAATTTCTATTATTATCCGCGTCCTCCATTACTTTTTTTATTTCTTTAATTCCTGAAGTTACTGCCGAAAAAGTAATAAACTCCGACTTAGTACATTTAGCAATAATTCTTGCTAGAGTAGTCTTCCCTACTCCTGGTGGTCCCCAAAATATCATCGAAGATATATTATCACTTTCAATCATCTTTCTTAAAATTTTATTTTCGCCAATCAAATGATCTTGACCAACAAATTCTTCTAAAGATCTTGGCCGCATTCTAGATGCTAAAGGCTCACTCATTGGCTTATCAAATAATGATGACTGTTCCATCCAATCTCCACCTTTCTCTTTTTCTTACTACTTAACAACTTGAATTTCTATTCCCACTACTCCATACTTATTCTGTTCTTCCTTAGAATAATAAAGTTCCATATCTTCCGGTTTTGCTTCTTCATCTTCATTATAGCCCAATGCTATTTTATCAAAATGTTTATACAGTTCTGTAAAACTTGAATATCTATGTAACTTAATTATTTCCACTACAATACTTTCTAAAGTCTTTCTATTTGTAAATTTAATTAAATCCTTTTCTTTTAATAATTGTCTTTTCTCATCATTAAGCCTTAATTCAATCGTCTTTGTCCCTTCTACAATCTTTCTAAATGGCTCATTATGTAATCACATCTCATATATCATTTATTACACCTCACATATATCACTAAATTATTATATCATAACTCCCCCAATTAAAAAATTATTACCAAACTTTTTCCAATATAAAAAAGACCATTAAATCTTAATAATGATCTTTTCTTTTTAATTACCAGAAACTACAAATGGATTAACAATATGTTGATTAGTAGAATCATATACTAAGCCAGTAAAATCATTAGTACCATTTTTCATTGCATAATATAATTCTCTTCTAACGCCAACGCTATTATCAAAGTTTTTAGCTTTTGTATTAATAACATATTGATTACGATTATTTACATAATTATCTGTACCTTCAGGATACTTCTCAATAGCTTCCTTACGAGCTTTAATTACCGCAGTAGCATCCGTTTTTAAAGCATTATAGAATTTATTAAAATATTCATTTACATTAATCTGTTGAATATCACTTAGATGTTGTGCAACATAATCAAATCTACCTAATTTATAATCTTTAAAAGTAATATTCTCGTTACCAGTTATTTCTTTTAAAGCCATCAAATCAGTCTTGTAATTAGCACTATAGAATTGTTGCACTCCTTCATTATTATAAACTAATTTACCATCCTTAATTGAAGGGAATGATTTAGAAACTGAATTAATATTACTATAGTAAGCAACATATCCTTTATCATATCCAGCATAACCCATCATTTCATAAGCTAACCATTTAAGACTATAAGAATCTGGTCTACCTAAATCATTATGTGGTTGATACCAACGAGTCTTATAAATATTTTCTCCTCCATACCTATTAGTAGTATAAGTAGAATAAATAACTCCTGGCCACATAACTAATCTACCATCATATAAGCTTTCCATATCATCCAAATTCATCTGTTGTATTTCTTCAACTGTTACTTCCTTATATACCGTATGTTGTCTCTTTAAATACTCTTGACCATCAAATAAGCTTTCACTTTCTCTTGGATAATTAGCTTGCACTGCTAAAGCAGCTTGTTCTTCTGCTGATAACTTTAAGAATGCTTGCCCTTCTAGATAATCCATAATATATAGTGTATCAAATAATTTACTATAGAAATCTTTAATTTCCTTTGGACTATCAATTCTACTAGGATCTAAGTTAGCACTTATTTTAGCATCACTAGTAAAATGTCTAGAAAGATTCATAACGATATCCCCATCACCAAATGATTGAGTTAAATTACCATCTGCATAATCTTCGCCACCAGCATCAAATCTTCTCTCATAATTTCTTAAGAATAATCTAGCATCAATATTGTGAGCTGATTCATGACTCCAAGTATGGAATGTATATTCATATCCTGCATCAAAATCCCCATCCATAACTCCTTCAACACGCCATATTACATAAGCTCCATTAGCAGTTGCAGCATTATAATCATTATAAGCCCATTGACCAATAGCTTCTATAAAATACTTATGAAAGGCATCCTGTGTTGAATAAGGACTTTGGAAAGTCATTATCCCATTTTCATAGACATAACGTTTATCTATTTGAACAGTATGAATATCATTAAATATTTTCTCATCCTGTAATATCCTATAAGCTGTCGTATAATAATCTTTCATTCTTGTCGAATAATCCTCAATTTTCTTCATAAGTTTAGCAGCTTCTACTGGATCATTCGGATCATTTATATAAGTTCTTTGTGAACCAATTATAAACTGAACTGGACTAGAAATGATATATGCACCATTTTCTGGAATTGTTAATATAGGTAATACATAATTGTACCAAGAAACCTTAGTATTTAAATCTGTATGAGTTAAATGATCCCATAATCTATATTGAATGTTAGGATTATCATCAACTTTAATCTCCTTTAAATATCCCTTAAATTCTTGTGCATACCACGTAGCAGGATCTAAATCCGTTAAAGTATTAACATAGAAAGCCATTAAATCTGTAATATTAGTAAGTCCAGTATATTTACTTAATAATGCTTTATATACATCATTAGTTCTATTGGTATCAAAGTTCTTCGCATCATTTAAGAATAATTGCGTTATCTTATCAACAGTTAAATCTGTATTAAAACCACGTGAATTAAATAATATTAAATCATTTAACATCACACCATCAAAAGATACACTATAGAATTTTCTTAAATAATTATAAACATATAAAGCCTTTACTAATTTTTGATCTTCCTTAACTTCTCTTTCAATATAATCACTAATTGCTTCATTAGAATTAGTAATAGCATAATTACTATTTGCTAAATACTTAAGAACAAATTCTTTTAATTCATTCTTGGTAACTTCTTCATAAAATTCTCTATATAATCTACTATCATCATTCTTAGTTAATATATCTAAATTATCAAGATAACTTAAACTTGCTAAATAATTTGTTAAATTATTAACTAATTGAGTATTACTATCAATTACATAATGATTATAAGAATAATCAATTAATAATGAATTAATTCGATAACTAGCAATCATATCATAAGTTTTATCATAACGTACATCATATCTTTGAACTTCATTATTATCAAATATTAAAACAATTTGTTTAATCTTATTTGGTTTATCAGTAGTTAAATAAGATACTAAATGTCCTTCATCATCTATTGGAATAATATGAGCTATTTTTTGCGTAGCAAGTAAATTATCATTACTAATAGCTCTAGCACTATCCACAATTTTACTACTATCATAATAAGGCATTAATAACATTAAATTACTATATAATAATTCCTTATTTTCATCATAATTGCTTCCTACTTCTTGTAAATTTAGTACTGATTTTCTTTCTTCATTAAATACCGGTGTATTATCATAATTTACATTGCTAATATTCCAAATATCACTACTAAACTGTGCATCCATAAATAATTGGGTATTAACTTGTTCTTTAGTAATATTAGTAAGACCATTAGTCGCCGCCCCAGTAACATCACCTAAACGATAATTATTTTCTAATGTAGCATAACGACTAGCAAAACCATTTCTAGCACCAACAAATAAACTTACATTATTCTTAATTACATTTCCATTGCTACCAGAAGTTGAACAATTGATTTCACAAGACAATGCCCCACTTACATTACCTTTACCATAACTATTAGTAATAACACTATTTGTTGCATTTCCTACTAACCCACCAATATAGTTCCAGTTAGCACTAACATTACCATTAACATAACAATTATTTATTGTTGAACCATTTAATGTACCAACAAGTCCACCATTACGTTGTGAATTCCAACCTACATTTAATTGTAAATTTTTAACCGCACAATTTTCAATTGTTGTTCCATTTGATGCTGTTCCTACAATAGCTCCCGAATCATGACCAGTACCACTCATCGTAATATTATTAATTATAATATTGTTAATATCAGCATCACTAGCAGTATTAGCAATAGTTCCCTGTTGTACACTAGAAGCTAAATTAACTTTTTCCAATTTAATATTTTTAACAGTACCACCAGTTATTGATTTAAATAATGGATTCTTTAAATTACTAATTGTATGACCATTACCATCAAAACTACCAGTAAAGTTAACATCAAATAAAGCTCCCGTTATTACACTTATTTCACTAATATCATAATCTCTAGTTAAAACAATATTGGCTGCTGGATTATTTTGAATCTTTTCGATTAAAGTTTGTAAAGAATCAGGTCTAGCTGTATTTTCTACAGTTCCATCTGTTGCAATCTCCCCATAATCAATTCTTAAATCTTGTTTTTCTTTCTTATTCTCTTGGACTACATATTCATAATCAAGAATCAAAATTAAATGATTATCTTCTACTAAAACCTCTTTAATTTTTGCATAAACACTAGGCATCTTTGACATTGTAATCATAACGAAATAACTTCCCGTATTCGCTTCAATATCAATTACATTTACCTTATCAATTATTTCTGTTTTATCAGTATTTTGTTTATATAAAGTTACATCCGTAATATCTTTTATTTCAATATAATTTTTATCTATTGAAATAACATCATCTAAAATATTTTCCGCTTGATAATAATTTTCTCCTCCTCGAGAAATATCTCTATCATATGTAACTTCTATCTTAATATAATATCTTAAAATTCCATTTATTCTATTAAATGTTAATTCATCACTATAAGGTAAAGTATATAGTAAATTATTTTGTTCATCATAAACTTTAACCAAAACTGCTTGTTTAACATCCTCAAATATAGCTTTATCATTATCTTTTAAATTTAACTTTAACTTGATATTATCATCACTAATTTCATATTTAAAATCATATAAGCTAACTTTATCTTTTAATACCTCCACTTTAACCTCTAATGGCTTAGCCAAAGTAATCTTTTTACCATTTTTTAATACTACTTCATTAATACTAATAGTTTTAACTCCGGCAGCATTATATCCTGGAATATTTACTACATAATTATTATCTTTAATATCTGCTTTATATTCTTTATTATCAATAATAACCTTATCAATTTCAAAAGCCATATCAGTTGTAGAAACTCCAAAACTTAATTGAATATCAGTTAACTTTTCAATATAATTACTACTTACAACACCATCAATAAGTTCAATATTTTCATAAACATCTTCACTATAAAGACCATAAGTAGTTGTATATAATTCCGTATCAGTATAATGATTTAAAGTATTATCATAACCAGCTATTGAATTAGAATCCAAATCATAATTTCCATAAAATTTTAAATCTAAATCTTTACCTAATTCAATACCTGTAAATGTAATAGTGTTTTCACCTTTAACAATATCTTGCTTTTGGTTACCTAAAACTACATAACCACTTTCAAATCCCCCATTATCATCTACTACCTTAAATTTGAAGGTTACTGTCTTAGTATTATAATCTTCCTCAATTACTTCCAAATTTTCAATTGTTGGTTTGTCTTTTAAAACATCAATTTGGGTTTCATAAGGTACTACCGCAAAATAAGCTTGTGAAACTCCTTGATATGATTCAACAGATAGTTTTACCCTATTAACTTTTAAATTAACTACCCCAGATTCACTTGGTACTGTAAAACTAATAACGGTATTACCATCACCACTTGCATTAACTGCATTAGAAGATCCATCAAAATTTAAGCCATTAATTGTTACCCCAGTAAACCTATTATATTTTTTCATCATTTCATTACTTAAAGTAATATTATACATAATTTGATACTTAGATTGATTCTTAACTGGGAAAGGATTAGCTTGATTATTATTGACTCCAACTATCGCCCCTGTAATCTTAACATCTGTTTGCGTAATAATTCCAGCATCTCCAACATTTACATCATTATAACTATGTCTATCAGTTCCTAAATTATAATCAGCTAAAAACTTAACACTATAACCACCAGCTAAATTATCTTTATAAGATACTGGCATACTATCGCCATTTTGTACAGAGTATATTGTATTTACTATCTTATTATCTGGATCAACTAAATATAAATTTAAATCAGTCAAAGTTTTATCAGTATCAATTACATCATACTTAACTTTAATTTCCTGGTTAACCTTATCATCTTCTAATTTAATATTTTCAACTCTTGGAGCATTTTTAAGTACAGTATAACTTAAAGTATTTGCTTGATAATCAACATCCTTCTTAAATACTTTATAATTACTAATTTCAACTTCTTCAATGTCCACATAATATCTACCAAAATTAGAAGTATCAACATCATCTAAAGTTACCACATATTGTTGTGTTCCATATTTCAAAGATGCTTCATATCTAACTCCCTTAATTACTATATACTCTACACTATAATCTTTACTATTTGTACTTTCAAAAGTAATAGTTGGTTTCTCTCCCTTTTCAATAGCATCAGTAATTGTAATATTCTTAATCGTAAAATCATAGTTTTTATCTATCGATAAATTATGACTATAAATAGCTTTATTTTCTACTCTGTTTTGATCTCCCGTAACACTATTATAAGTATTAGTATCTAAATCATAAGTAGCAAATATCATTACTGAATAATTTTCTCCAATATTAAACTCATAATGGATACTATTTTCTTCCTGAATTTCCTCTGTAACAACTTCATTACCATCTTTATCAGCAATTACAATATGACCACTAATAAACGCCTTATCTTTATCTTCCAATTTAAAACTTAAAATATCATTTTTATCATCAAAATTAAACATATCAACATATGGAGCATCTTTTAATACTTCTTTTTTAATTCCTAATGTAGTTTCAACTTCCCTATTATTGATTAATTTAACTTTCGTAATATTAAATTCACAAACTCCAGAAATATTAGGTGTATCAACTGTTACACTATAATATGTATTATTATTGACTACTGGATAATAACTACCATTTACCATTACTTCTTTAATTTTTTCGTTAGGATCTACACTAGCAACAAAATTTAAAGTAACTTTCCCCTTAGCAATATAGAATTCATCATCAGTAGTAGCACTTAAACTAACTTTATAATTAGTCTTATTAGTTGTATCCTGAGCACTACCACCAGCATCATTAATATCTACTTTACCATCATTATTAACATCATAATCTTTTAATGGTTTAGGATTCTTATTAGTTGATTCTTGTTTACTTTCATCCTCTTTAGTACCTTCCATCTCAATTAAATACTTAAGAATTTCCTTAGTATCTTCGTAATCCCTTTTTCCATCATCGTTAACATCTTTTTTACTATTATTCATGATTAATATTGGTATCGTACTAACAAATACAATTGCCATAGCAACCCCTAAACCAAGAGTTACCTTGATATTTTTCTTCTTAATTGCAAAATATAAAGCCACAACTCCTAGAATAACAAAAACTCCTGCTAAAACAATAAGTATTGGTTTATTAGTAAATACTTCTATAATATTTTCTTCACTATCTTCAAATTCCTTTTCTTGATTAACTGGAATAACTTCGCCATCTTCGGCATCTTTGGTAACTAAAACTTGCGTACTAACTTTACCATAATCAGTCTTAACTTCCCCATCAGAAGAAGTAATGTTAGTTAAAGTAATATTAGCATCCCCTACGTTAGCATTCTTTTTAACTTTTAAATGCACAACAAATAATTCATTACCAATATCACCAGCTTTATTAACTAAACCAAATTTATTATTAGCTGGATTATAAACTACTTCAATAGCATCATTTAAACTAACTAAACTATTACTATCCAAACTTTCAAATACATCTTTATCGTAATTTAAAGTTGCTGTTAAAGCATAAATCTTGGCTTCCCCTTCAAACTTAGCCGTAACTGTAACCTCATCACCAAGCTCTAAATCACTTTTATCTGTTGTAAGCGTTATACCACTACTTGCCGATACAAATATAGGCATAAGCAAAATAGCTACTATAACTACTAAAAAATATTTAACTTTTTTCATTCAAAACAACCCCATTCCCTAACTTTTCTAAAAAGTTATTATATTTTAACACATTTGTTTGTTTTTTTGAAGCCCCTTTTTGCATTTTTTTATGCAAACAATCATCTTCAAATAAAATATACCACATTTAGAGATCCAATTTAAATAATTTTCCCTTCTTTTTGACACTAAATTTTCACATTTTATCGATTATTTATAAGATTTACTCCCTTTTCATAAATTTCCTGATCAATAACTGCCAAATCTACTGAAATATCTACATCCTTATGACTTTGTAAAAACTCGGTACAAGTATCAATAGCTATTTCTAACGCCTCATCAACTGGATATCCAAATATTCCCGTCGATATTAAAGGAAAAGTTATTGATTTACAATTATTTTTAAGTACTAAATCTAAAGAATTTCTATAACAATCTCTTAATAATCTAGGACATCTACTATCTTCTTCATCATAGATAGGTCCCACTGTATGAATAATATATTTACTTTTTAAATTAAAACCTGGTGTTATCACCGCTTCACCTACATTACAATGTCCAATCTGCATACAAGCTTCAGTTAATTCCCTCACTCCAGCTCTTCTAAATATCGCCCCACAAACTCCTGAACCATTCATCAGTCTAATATTAGCAGCATTTACTACACAATCCGTTTCACTAAGACTAATATCATTTAATATCATCCTTATTTTTCCCATTTAAACACCAACTTCTTCTTTTATCACTTGTCTTATATATTTAATATCTTCAATTGACTTATCAATATTAAATCTTCCATTTCCTACTGGATAAAAAACAGCATAAAACTTATATATAACCCCATCTATCTCTTTTAGAAATAATTTCTTTCGACATTTCGATACACTAATCTTTTCTCCAAGAACAATTGAACTTACTTGATTGCCAAAAAGAACAATCACCTTTGGCTTTATAATGGCAATTTCCTTTTCTAATAAATGTAAATATTCCTTATAAACCTTATCCGGTAAAGGTCTTGCATCCACTTGCGTACACTTACCAAGATTAGTTATAAAGTACTTATGTTTAGTTACATCATCATAAACTTCTTTTGCAAACTCTTCTGTCCATTCACTTCCCTTTATCGTCTTAATTTTTTGATATATTTTTTTATCTAATAAATCCACCCTAACAAATAAATCCCAAATATTTTTTGTCCCAATCCAAGGTGATTTAATTCCCTGCCAACTTTTATTAGAAGCTATATTTCTTCCCGTTGGATTCATAAAAACAAAACAAATATCTGGTTCATTAGAACATCCACCATTATATATTGAATCTAATTCTTTCGCACCATACTTTTTCTGTAATTTATCATATTCCTTCTTTAAATCCTCTAACTTCATAACTGCTCCTTTAATAATTATCTTACTTAAATTTTACCATATTTAAATCCCTACTCCTATCTATATTTTATTTACTACCTTAAATTCCGCCAATTACGTTTGTCCAAGATAAAAAGCGGATTTCAATCCACTTTATTTATTTACTCGTCCAAATTTAGAAAAAGGATATAAGGCAAAATTAGTTGTCCCTAATATTTCCTTTTCATGCACTACCCCAAATATTCGACTATCCAAAGATATTTGACGATTATCTCCCATTACAAAATATTGTCCTGTACTAAGTTTAACTTCTGCAAAATCATCAGTAACATTACTAAAATCATCTTCAATTGCTTCCCCATTACGATATATGATATGATCTAAACACGATATAGTATCTCCAGGCATTGCTATAACTCTCTTAATGATATATCCCTCTTTATTATTAATTACTACAATATCTCCATAATCAATCTTCGCTAATTTATAAAGTAACATCATTTCCCCATCTTTTAAAGTTGGATCCATTGAATCTCCATCTACAATTATCGGCGTAGCAATAAATGTTCTAAATAAAACCACTACTACTAAAATTATTACATATGGAATCAAACTCTTAATTGAAAAAGACTTTTCTTCACTATTATCCTTTTCCATTACTTTATCTTTTTTCTTCATCATCTTCACCATCTAGATTATACATCTCTATCAAGGAAAATATCAAGTTATTTACTTCCAGGATAAAGACATGAAAAAATAACTAAAAAATATTGACAAATAGATAAAATCAGAGAAAAAGAGAAAATATATATA
>CANQIR010000027.1 GCA_947624095.1 uncultured Bacilli bacterium | reverse complement strand
ACCCCATTTCTGGTTTGCCAAACCTGTTTCTAAATTGGTACTTATCCCTTGTGGATTATTATAAAGTACCCCCCCCCGGTTTGCGAATTTGTAATCTCATCTTCAATTCCTCCATATTTTCTATATTTTTATTCTAGCATATTTTATTAACAAATTCTATATCAAACAGATGACTCTTTCTGCTTATTTAATAACTTAATATATTCCTTTACTTGTAAGCTATTCATACCCTCTACCTTTTTTACAAATTCATCTATAGTATTAAAATCAGCTGGATAACTATCCACCTCATCCCGTTTAATCATCGGACCAACTAATGAATCTTCTAAAGCTCCCAAATATTGATTAATTGATTTAACTATTACATCTACCTCCATCATAGTTAAACCTTTCTCTTTATCATATTTAAAAACCGGTTTTTCATTTAAAGAATCCGCATTAGTTATTGATTCCATTAAACTTTCCAAACTCATTAAACCAAAAACACCAAACAACTCATTTTTTGAATAATGCGCAAACTGATTACGATCTAAAAATTGATTGGCAGAATCTAAATGCAATGAACATAACTCTTTTACATCTACATTATGAGCTATCTTTTTTAATTTTACATCATAGTAACTATCCCCATCTTTTGTATATACAAAAAGTAAATCAGACACATATGTGTATGTAAAAGCTTCACTTTTAATTTCTCCTCCATCAGAAACCGAATTAGTAACCGTATCTTTTCTAACCCGATATCCAAGATAATATACATCTAATGGTAAACTTTTTATAAACTTATCAAACACTACTTACACTTCCTACTCTGTATCCTATACGCTACTCTTAAAGACAATTTCATTGGTGCTAACTTATTTAAAAATAATACTATTTTCATTCCTAAAGTTGGTACTATTACTAGCTTATTTTTAAAAGTCTTATCTATCGCATACTTAGCTACTTTTTCACTGCTAACTCCTTTAACAGCAAACTTTCCCTTAGCTACCTCATTAAATTCTGTCTCTACCGGTCCAGGACATAACACACTAATATGTACATTACTTTTTCTTCTTCTTAATTCTTCATATATAGCACTACTAAATCTTAATACATAATTTTTAGTAGCATAATAAGTATTTAATTTCGGTCCTGCCATAAATCCCGCACTACTAGCTACATTTAATATTCTTCCATAATCTCTATCCATAAAATCTTTTAAAAATAACTTAGTTAATATATGTACAGCTCTAATATTAACATCTATCATCTCTAATTCTCTATCTAAATCTGTCTCAAAAGTTTCTCCAAATAAACCGAATCCTGCATTATTAATAAGTAAATCTATTGGTTCATCTTTTACCTGATAATAAAGCTTTAATACTTCTTCTTGTTTACTCAAATCACACTTATATATTTCAACATTATGTTTAAGATTATTACTTAGTTCTTTCAATCTTTCTTCTCTTCTAGCTACTAATATTAAATCATATCCTAAACTATCTAAATACTTAGCCATATCTTTACCAATTCCACTACTAGCACCTGTAATTAAAGCCTTCATATCAATCGTCTCCTATTCCTATTTTATCACATATATCAAAAAAGACATAATTTTATCCATTACGTCTTTCCATACATTCCATAAGTGGTGGTAACATTTGTTTCTTCCTTGAAACAAGTCCATCTATATATATACCTTGACTTAAATCTTTAATATTATACGCATCACTAACTATATATTCACTACCATTATTATAGAATAAATAAGAACCATTCTTAATAATATCTGTAACAAATAATAATACTACATTATAATCCTTACTCATATTATCTAAGATATTAATATAATCATCTTGATGTTCTTTAATCTCTTCAAAATCCATAGTAGTTACATTACCAATACCAATACTTTCATCACCAACTTTATATGATTTAAAGTCTTTATTAACTATTTCTATTGGACTCATTCCTTTTACTGAAGAACCAGCTTTAAACATTTCCATACCAAATTTTTGAATATCTACTCCCGCAATCATCGCTAACTTATCAGCTGCTTGTTTATCCATATCAGTAGTAGTTGGTGATTTAAATAATAATGTATCTGATATTATTGCTCCCAACATTAAACCAGCTATTTCTCTTGGAATCATTACAAAAGCTTCTTTAAATAATTTATATATTAGTGTACACGTACATCCTACTGGCATAGCTCGAAAATCAATTGGACTACTAGTACCAACTGTTCCTAAATTATGATGATCAACTATCTCTAAAATCTCTGCTTCCTCAAGTCCATCTACACTTTGACTAGCTGTATTATGATCAACTAAAATTACTTGTTTCTTTTCATAATTATTACTATCAATTAATCTTAACATTCCCATACATTGATTATTCTTCCCAACAACTGGATAATTAGTATGTCCATACTTATGAGATATTTGTAGAAAATCATCCCTATAATCCGTTAAAGTAAATTTAATCGGATCTTCATTAACTTCTACACTACTTATATAATTAGCTAATCTTATTTTATTAGCTGTCTTATATGAAAAGAAAGGTGTTGATATAATATTTACTCGATTATTTTTTGCCATCTCAAGTAATTCTAGTGGCATTTGATGCCCACCTACTATAATTATCATTTTTACTTTCTTTTCAATCGCATGCTTTAAAATTTCTATCCGATCCCCAACAATTAGAATATGTTTTTCTTGTAAATCTACAACTTCTGTAAAACTATCTACTCTAAATGTTGCTGCCATAATTGAACCATTAATCTCTTCATCGAATCTTAATATTTCTTTACCATCTAAAACCTTTAAAATATTATCATAAGAAGTAGTAAGTCTAGTAACTTTTCCTTCAATCAAAAATTTAGCAATTTCCTTTAAATTAACATAACCAATTAATTTTTTATCCTTATCAACAAGTGGAATACCCGTAACATTTAAATCGTGTAATACTCTAAAAGCTTCTTCTATAGATACATTATCTCTAAGCATTGCTTCTTTATTATATTTCATATTTCTAATTTGTACTTTTACATCATTTAAATAAGCTGGTTCTTTAACCCCAAAATAATCTAAAACGAATTTAGTCTCATTATTAATATTTCCTAATACTTTCGGTTGTGCATCCATTCCCAATTGTTTTTTTAAATAAGCTAAACTAATACTAGCACAGACTGAATCAGTATCTGGTTGTTTATGTCCAAAAACATATACTGTTTGCATAGCTTCACCCCTTACTTTTAATAAAGTATAACATAAAAATATTTAATTTACTAGATACGACAACAGATACGTATCAGCATATATTAATCATTGCTCTCAAATTACAATAATATTTATAAATGTTTAATAACATATCAAAAACAGCTATATATTCTTAAAATGACATAGTTCTAAAACCAGAAACAAGTCGTCTTGTTAAATAACTTAGTTTCAACACCATTCAAAATGACATAGTTCTAAAACATTTACTGTACCGCTCCTATATAATTTTTTGTTTCAACACCATTCAAAATGACATAGTTCTAAAACCCATCATCGGTAGTAGGGTAGATAGCCGTTGTTTCAACACCATTCAAAATGACATAGTTCTAAAACCCTTTTGGAGTAACGCATACTTTTATTACTGTTTCAACACCATTCAAAATGACATAGTTCTAAAACTGATTCTGACAATTCCTAGATACTCTTTTAGTTTCAACACCATTCAAAATGACATAGTTCTAAAACTTTTTCAAAGAAGGTATGGAATTTGAAGAAGTTTCAACACCATTCAAAATGACATAGTTCTAAAACGGAGCCGCATATACATATTTTACAAATAATGTTTCAACACCATTCAAAATGACATAGTTCTAAAACCTCAAATCTATGTCATAACAAATTAGCATAGTTAACTAATAATGAATGATGCATAATAACAATCCAAATAAAGTATAACACAATATCAGTCAATTAGTCGACATAACTTCAAAAAAATTTTCATCGATATTCAATTTATTTTCATAAATACTTTTATCATACATAATTGAATCTATTAACACTACATAAACATTATTATAAATTGCATATTTTATAAATTCCAACAACTCACTATCAGTTAAATACAATTTTAAATTTATAAAAAATAATACTTTATCTATTTTTAAAAGACTTTCCAATTCTATTAAAAGTAATAAATTTTCCAACAAATTATCAGTAGTTTTCACTTTTACTTTAAACATTTTTAATATGTTTTCTATTTCACAATCATTAACGATTTCTAAAGGCAAATCTATTGAACTTAAAATATGCTCATAGCTTGCTAACAATTTATTATATAATTTTAAAAGTTTTTCTTTATCCTCATAATTAATTTCATCAGATAAATATTTATTTATATTTGTTAATATTTTTTTTGAATCATATTGTAAATTAAAGAAATCATTTATAATTTCGATTTTTCCAGTTAAATTCAGATCTGCATTATCTTCAATAAATCTTATTTCTTCTACATTATCACCATACTTGATTTTTATTAAATCGGATACAAACATTGAAAATACTTTTTTATTAAGTATTTCAATACAAAAAACTTTATTTTCTAATAAAAGTATTTCTTCATCAAAGTATTCTACTATAATTTTCATAAAACTATTAATCTATCCTCACTATCAATAATCTTTTGATTATGACTTCCAATTATATATTCAATACTAGAATATTGTCTCTCTGTAATAATTAAAATTTGTATTATCCCTTTATTTGGTGAATTAGCACGAATCCTATTTGTTAGAGCTTTTGCTTGTTGTGAATTTAAAACTATCTTTGAATATACCGATTCTTGCATCATCAAGAAACCATCATTAAGTAAATATTTTCTAAACTTTAAATAATTTTTCCTATCTTTGGCATAAACATTAGGCAAATCAAAAAATATTAACAACCGCATTGCTCTATCCCTCATAAATAAAATCCTTATATTTATCTATATTCTCTAATGAATCAAAAGTATTTTTCACATATAGTCTAATAACATCTTTTAATGTATATCGTTTACCATCATAAACGTATAAATTATTAAAAATATTAACTATATCTAATTTATATGATAAATCAAAATTTCTCTCCTTATTATAATAAACAAAATTATCAACTATAATTCGAAAAGGTTCCATTAAATCGCATCCTAAATTAAACTCGTTAAATTCATTACAATGATGAATTCCAAGTTGTGTAAGATAACCATTATTTACTATTTCTTTATTAATTGTAGATAATAATACAGAATATCCATAATTCAGTGCAGAATTAATAGTATCAGCATTGTGCCTAGTGAAATTTTTACCAAATAAAGAATTAAAATAAACTTTAGCAGAATGACCCTCTCTATTAGTTTTATCACCAATAGCTACTTCTTCCATATATCCTAGTAAAACATCATAATATTCTGAATCCAGTTTCTTTAGCAATAATGCTTGATTGCTTATTTTATTCTTCACAATTTTTTGCCATACTAATTCTTTTTGTTTGTTATTCCACGTAATCTGTTCATTTATTTTTTTACTAGTATTGTGACGAGAGTAATAAGAGGATAGTTCACCATAAGGATTATGATTTTCATCACAAAAAATAATGTTAATTTTATTATCCGATATTTCCTTTAACAAATAAGCTGAAATAGATACAGCTGTTGAATCAACAATAATTGTATCTATTTCAGACATATGTACATATTTTTCATCAGTATCATATTTAACAACCAGAAATCTATTTTTATAAGATATTTTTGATTGTTTAGTAATTACTACTGTCCTAAAACTCATAATCAACTCCTATAAATGCCAGTAACGGATGAATAAATAAATTTTCCCTCATTTAAAGATTTACCAGATAACCTACCTATTCTATCACCTAATCCATAATTCTTAAGATTTCCATTTTCACTATTACAATGATATATTTTAAAAATTTCCTTAATGATTACTTTTAAATCATCATTACTTAAAGTTTCAATATTAAGCACATCTTCAATATTATAGATTGCATTTTTTAAAAGAGGAAACTCATCTTTTTTGCTAAATAAAAATTCTAATATTTCTTTTTCCTGTGTTAATACATCTACTATCGGTTCTTCATTAACCATCGGAATCTCTACACCATTAAAAATATAGTTCAATGTATATTTCCATTTTTTTAATCTATAAGCATCTATTTTAAATTGATAAGCATTACAAACTTCAAAATTTTTATTTGCTATACTATATCCTTTAATATAAACTGGATGATTATTAAAAATAAATAATGTATCAAAAGGTATAAAATCTTTAATGATTTCAAAATCTTTTTTTAATAAGTTTTTAATATACTGATACTTTAAGTCTATACTATTTTCTGATTTAACTGCCACCTCAATTGGTATACCGATTAATTTAGTTTTACCATCAACTTTAATAAGTGTCATATAAGATGTATCAACATTATTATATCCACCATATAACTCAGGAGGCATATCCTTCTTCAATGCAATTTTTCCTTCACCTTTTTTATAAATTGTTTCTTTATAAAATTTGCCACTTTTTATTTCTGTTTTCCTACTAATAATAATATCATTTCTGTATAAAGTTTTTTCTACTAATTCATTAAATCTTTTAGCATCAAATGAAAGCAAATTTTTATTATTTACCATAGTTGTAATAACATCATTAACAGATTCATCTAAACTATTTATAACATAACCATATTTCAAATACTTATAATTAGCACTTCCTCTAATTCTTTCATTTAATGTTTTAATCATTTCAAAATCAATATTTTTCTTTAAATACTTTTCATTATATTCTCCAAGAACAGCTGCCAAATACGCATCATGAGCATGATGATAATCATTAATTTCTCGGTATTTGAAGATTTCATATCTCTGACGATAGCTACTAGACAAATTAGCATTTAAATATATTACTTTCGTTTTCTTATATAAAGAATTAACTATATTAGCAACATGCTTAATTATTTGCCGAGTTTCTACCAATTGACGATTAATAAATCCTTCTATATCTTCATCACTATATTTATCACGAATTAAATTATGAAACTTTTTAGCAGATATCAGATTACAAGATTTTAAATGTTCCCACCATTTTTTATTTTCTTCAGTTCGGTATTCTTTTGGTACTATAAAACTAGCAGCTTTTCTTTGATTACATTCACGATAAACTAAAGCTAAATTATTAATGGAATCATCTTTGATTAATGATCTAGGAATGATATGATCTATCTCATAACTATTTAAATTTTCTAAGCTTAAAGGTTTACCACTATACAAACATTTCCCTTCTTGAATAAAATATAAAAATAATCTTTTACTATCTATTTTTTCATAATGATTTATTTGTCCAACTAATTGTTCATAGTTCTCTATACTGTCTATAGCTTTATTATACAAGTTTATTAAATATTTCTTTTTATCATCAGTTCTACCTTTCGTATCTTTTCCCCTAGCCATTTCTATAATAACGTTTTCCGGCTCATATCCCATAAATTCAACAATTTCTTGTACAACTAATAATGCCTGATATATTCCTCTTTTAGTTGCAGGAGAAGCAACTAAATTTTTTACCAAAGAATAATTAACTTTTTTTATTTTTGAATTAGTATTATTTTCTTTTATTAATTTTTGAAATCCATATTCATCATTATTAATTATTTGCATAAAATTTTCTGTAGTATCTTCCATTAAACTAAGAATAGACTTAGCAGTTCCATCTCTCTTATCAATGTAAAATAAGTCCGTTAGTAATTTTTTAGAAAGATTTCCCCAACCACTATAGTTTTTACTCAAAATTAGATTTACCTGTTTTTCATCTAAATCAGGATAAAATTTATTTACTCTTTTTTCTAAAATATCTTTATCTTTAAATATTGTAATCCATTCAACGATAATATCAGCATCAGATTCACTATATGAAGTACCATTAAATATTCCACTAGGTCCAAAAAAGTCATAATATGATTGCATATTATTAGCAAATTTATTATCTGCAGAATACCCAGAAACTCTTAAGTCTCCTCCATACATTATAAAATCTGGTAAAGTATTCAAATATATTTTAAATTTTTTATCAGTTATAACACCTGAGGTTTTACATATAAAATCATTAAAAATCTTTTTTTGTAATTCCAAAGATAATTTATAGCCATTAACTTGGATTTGTTTTAATTCATTAAATACTTTAAACTTAGAATACAATATTGAATTGTTAGGTAATGCTGGTTCATCAAGTAAATATGTACAATTAGAAATACTTCTTTTTATAAATTTTTCCGCTGTTTTATCTTTATCAACAACTTCATCAAAATTATATGGTGTAATTTTAACATTATCTATTTTTCTTTCCATCCAAGCAAATTCACTTTGTGTTTCTGAAACCAGTGGTCCAACATAATAAGGGACTCTAAATTCTAACAACTTGACTAATTTATAAGTCCCACCTATCATTTCTAACAAGAAAGGATAATATTTACCTTGGTTTTCAATAATTTTTATTAACTCTTCTCTATTTAATTGATATGGAAAAGCTCCATTATTGGGTTCAGTAAGTCTTGGTAGAAAATCTTCATTTTCCATTCTAGAAATAATCCCTTCTTCGCAATAATCAACTACCTTAAATAGTTCAAATATTTTTCGTTTAAAAACATCATAAGGAATCTTATTATTTATATATTGTTCATAAAGGCATTTATTATTTTTATCACTTTTAAAAACTTGATAATATATTTTTTCATTATTTTTAAAAATATTTTTCAAAATTTTTAAATCTTTTCCATGCCTATCATATCTTTCTACCATTAGAGAAGATATACTGCTATTTTCATTGTCCCTGAATATTTTTTTCAATACTATTGCACTGTAAAAGTTTTTTATTACTTCTAAATCTTCAATATTATCGCCTAAAATATCGCATATTTTAGAATAATTATCTTCATAATCATTTGTAGCAAAACTAATAGTTAAATCATTTTCTACAAATTCTACACCAAACAACTTAGCAATACTAAATTTATTTCCAACCACTAACTTAGAAAATTCACTAGCAAAAACATTATTTTTAAAAAAATCTAACAGCATTTTTTTACAATCAGTTTTAACATTGGTTTTTAAGTTTCCTAAAATTAGATTAGAAAATCTATCAATATCAAAGTTACTAGAGTCAGCACTATAATCAATTAAACCCATCTTTGAAAACCTAGTAAATACATCTATCAATAAATCTTTCAAAGATAGTTGATTAATATTAAAATTTAATCCGTCATAAAGAAAATTACCTCTATATTTAATTAAATGATGAATACCTAAATAAACTAATCTTATATCCTCTTGAGCAGTATCATTTACTAATCTTTCTCGTAAATGATATATAGTTTTATATTTCTTATAATAATCTTTAACCATTTTTTTATCATTTAAAGAAATTTTAATAGTTTTATTTTTACTATCACTTTCTAAATACTTAGACTGTCTAAGCTTATCAAAAAATTGAGAATCGACTTTATTGATTTCTTCTGAAAACTCATCTTGTAATAATTTAATTCTTAACCTTCTTCGATCATAACGACGACGTGTACTTCTAAAATTTCTTCGTTCTTTTGCTGTATCAGCTTCATCAAATAATCTTACTCCCCATAATGCCTTTCTGTCCTTACCAAATTTTATAATTTTTTGATTATCAGATTCAACAACTGCATACCCTACAGATGATGTTCCAATATCAAGCCCTATATTATATTTCTTATTCATATTGACATACTCCTCAAAAATTGTTAAAATTTAACTGTCTTGACACCATTCAAGATGACATAGTTAAGTTAAAATAAAGCTTTAAGCCTAAATACTCACCTATGTGAGAAGACTGGTAGTCAGTCTTTTTTTATTACCTAAATTTAATACTATTATAACAACTATTCACTTTTCATTTCAAATAGAATATCTCTAAGTTCCATAGCTCTTTCAAAATCTAATTCCTTAGCAGCTCTCTTCATTTCTTCTTCTATCTTAATCATCATATCTTGTTTTTCTTTCTTACTCATCTTTTCTGGTTGTTTATCTTTACTATCTACTTCATTACTAATTACTTCCCTAATCTCTTTAATAATTGTCTTAGGTACTATACCATGTTCTTTATTATATTCTTCCTGAATACTTCTTCTTCTTTGTGTCTCTTTAATAGCCATATCCATAGCTTCACTTACCTGATCAGCATACATAATAACGTGCCCATTACTATTTCTTGCACATCTACCAATAGTTTGAATTAAACTCCTATTACTTCTCAAGAATCCCTGTTTATCAGCATCTAATATACATATCAAACTAACTTCTGGTATATCAATACCTTCTCTTAATAAATTAATCCCTACTACCACATCATACTTACCTAATCTTAATTCTCTAATAATTTTCATTCTCTCTAAAGTCTTAATTTCATTATGTAAATAAGCTACCTTTATATTAACTTCTTTTAAATAATTAGTTAACTCCTCAGCCATTCTAATAGTTAAAGTAGTAATTAATACTCTTTCATTTCTCTTAATTCTTTCATTAATCTCCCCAATTATATCATCTATCTGTCCTTCCGTAGGTCTTACATCAATCGTTGGATCAAGTAATCCAGTTGGTCTAATAATTTGTTCTACTACTTCTCCACCTGTCTTCTCTAACTCATAATCACCAGGTGTAGCTGATACATATATTGCTTGTTTAATCTTACTTTCAAACTCTTCAAATTTTAAAGGCCGGTTATCTAATGCAGAAGGTAATCTAAACCCATAATCAACCAAAGTCTGCTTCCGCATTCTATCTCCATTATACATTCCTCTTACTTGTGGTAAAGTTACGTGTGATTCATCTACTACTAGTAAAAAATCATCCGGAAAGAAATCAATTAAACAAGTAGGAGTTTCTCCTTCTC
>CANQIR010000026.1 GCA_947624095.1 uncultured Bacilli bacterium | reverse complement strand
CAAGCATAGTTAACCCACCTATTAAAGAGCCAACGGAACTCATTCCAACTGTTATAAAACTTACTTCATTAAATTGATGATGGGTAATTAAAGTATAGTATTTGCCACCAAAAATGATACCGATAAGTAGATAGATAATGAAATAAAAACGGTTATGGGATGATAATTGATTTTGGCTGAAATAGCAAATGACAGTAAATCCCAAAATAAAACTAATTATTAAAATAAGACCATATAGATTTAGAGAAGTATTAATCATATAGATTCACCCACTCTGTTAAAGTTTGTAAAATTTGTGCATAATCTATTGGAGAATGATTGTATTTCGGATATAAATATAATCTTTGTTTTTTATATTCTTCTAAACTAGATTCATCATCGTTTAAATTGGTTCGCAATACAGTGAGATCACCATTAGAATATGATATACGGATTATAAAATTATCTTGATAGTTGATACTAAAATAGGTATTACTTTTAGCAGCTATTTCCTGACCCATATCAACTATTTTTTGGACATAATCAATATTTAGATTATCTTTTAGATTGGTGTCTAAGTAAATTTCAGCGGTGTCACTTTGGATATATTTGGTATATGTAAGATATTTATCGACTATTTTATTATTAATCTGATAGCTATTTAAAGCTTTATAAATATTAGTTAAATCATTTTTTTCATTATTTGCACCACTATATTGGATATAAGAATTTAAATATTTTTGATCAGTAAATTTAATTGTTAAATAATATTTGTGACAGTTATAGATGCTGTGCTGTGATACACAAGTGCCGTCGCAAGAATTAGTACATATATGGCATTGTTCAATATTAGTTATACGAATTTTTTGAAAATCGGTAGAAAAATTTTCTTTGATTATTTGTTTAACATTATAGATATTATAAGCGTGGTAGATAACCAAAAATATTAAGATAGCTAGGATAATTATGATAGTATTTTTAAAAAAGTTAGACCAATTAAATTTATTGGTTTTTTTAGGTTCTTCTTTAGGAGGAATATCTAAAACTGGAGTTTGGCAATTTGGACATTTTTTATCCTTCGGATTTAACTTTTTACCACAATTAGTACAATAATTATTCATTAGGGAACCTCCTTAAAATAAACCAAGTAGAAAGCAGCTAGTAAAGAAGATTAATAATAAGCTTACATATGCTATAACGATAGCGCTTTCAACACCAAGAATAAAACCAACAATGAATCTTTGGGGGTATTTATTAGCACAGCCACAAATAGTGATGTAAGCTAGGATATAAAAAATGAATTGCCATATTGAACTGGTTATAATCCCCGCAATAATAAGGGAAAAATGGATTAGTAAATATATGATATATCTATTATCTGTTCGGATTCTTTTAGTTAATATTTCAGTATTACAATTAGGACATTTAGTTAAATCTTTTTCGATTTTGGCACCACAATTGTGACAATAATTATTTAAATCATTCATTTTTTACTTCCTTAATTAAACCAACTATTTGTTAAGTCGACATTAGTACTTTCTGGCATTGGGTCTGGTAAATCTAATTTGGCAATTACAGGAACTTTAAAAGCAGTACCAAAGGCCATTGCTGTTCCTGGTCTTAGAGTTTTTAATTTTTCAATTGTCTCAGTAGTAACATTAGCTGACATTGAAGAAATTATATTTAAATCTTCAGGATGAAACATTCTAAATACGAGAAAATTAGAACATTGAGATAAGGAAGTAGTCGATAATTCACTAGGTCGTTGAGTAATAAAACCTAGGATAACACCATATTTTCTACCCTCTTTGGTAATACGATCAAAAATATTATATCCAATAATATTTAAATCACTATCATTTTGGACATAACGATGAGCTTCTTCTAAGATAATATGGATTGGGAAAGAAGCTCTAACATCTAATTTAGTGGCATAATTAAAGAATAATTTAGCATAAATTTTAGTTAGCACCTTAGCAAATCTATCATCAATATGGCTAAAATTCATATTGACTAGTTGAGCCATTCCACCTTGGGTTTGGAAAAAACGATGAATGTATTCTTCTTTAGAAATAACGCCTGGATACTCAAAGAAATGACGATTATCGCTATTAATAATGGATTGTAAACGAACTTTTAAAACATTAGCTTTATCAAATATTGCTTCACTATTTAGAATACCTTCGTTAATTAAAGCAAATTCAAAAGCTTTATATAAATCATCTAAAGTATAGACAAAATCGCCAGTTATTTCAATTTTATCTAAAGTAATTTTAGTAAATGATTCTAAAAAGTCGACAACTAAACCGACAGAGTTCATCTTACCTTGGGTATCTATATTGAGACATTGTTTTAAGGTACGATTATAACCAGGTTGAACAATAATAGTATCAAGATTTAAAGTCTCGGTATTAAATTGAGTTAATACGGCGATGATTTGGTCTCTAATTTGGGTAGATGAATGGCCACTTGATAATATATCTTGCACGCTTTTAGCAATAATATCATTTTTATATTCAATCACCTTTGGGTCTTTACTAGTAAAAACATAAACTAATTTTAAAGCGTTTTCGATTATTGGAAGTTGAGAACTATCAGTAACATTTAAAAGTAATGCTAAATCATCGACACCAAGGAAGTAAGCAGGAATCCTGACAAGATTATTATCTATTAAGGATAAATCAGTAGTATAGTTTTTAAAATGGATATTAGGAATGTTATTTAAGGTAGAAAATGCTTTATTATATTCACCATATACATCAAATAAAACGATATGAGCATTGGTAGGAAGGGCACTATCGTTATGAAAGAAAACATTTTGGAGAATTCTGGCAACACCGCATGATTTACCACTTCCTGTATTACCTATAATGGCAAAGTGATTAGAGAAAAAATCATTAATATTAGCAGAAATTTTAAAACCGTTATAGATATTGGAATCACCAATTAATAACGTTTGTTTATTAGCTATATCTTGACTACCTAAAATTAACTCTAATTCACTTTTAGTAATTATTCGACAACCTGTTTCAAAGGATGGTTTTTTATTAACTCCTGATAGAAAAATATTATCTTTAATTTCGCCAATGAGCATTATGGTAATTGTTTTATCGCTTATACCGGTTATTTCACCAATAATTTTTCGGTCGTTTTCATTAAAGACAACGTGATAATTTAAAATATTAGTTTCGGGGGATCCTTTTAAGTTTTCTAATACTAAAACATTTTCGTTAATTTCAATTATTTTTCCAAACATAAGCTACACCTACTCTAGTTAATATGATAACAAAAGTAGAAAAAAAAGTAAATCAATGTTTACTTTTCACTTGGCTAATTTTTAGAGATATTTTTTTAAGTTATCTAAGTTTCTTTGTTCTACTTTTAAAAGGCGTTTAGCTAGGTTAACTATTTTTTCATCACTACGACTATAATGATTAAGTTTTTCAGTTATTTCAATTATGCCTTTATTGCTGCCGGTCATCATCATTTTAGCAATTTTGGTAGTAGGATTTTCTTTGGATTTAGTTGTTTTAGCCATCATATAGGTACTGATTTTAGCCATTAAGTTAACGTCTTTTTCTTCTTTACCATATTTGATAAATAATTCTACAGCTTCTTCACAAATAGCTAAATAATCTTTATATTGTTCTTCAATAGTTTGTTTTAAATCTTCATCAACTAGTTGACTACGAATACTATTAATACCGATAACACCCATACGAGCATTTTGATAGATATAGTTAAGGAATTCAATATCTTTATTCATTTTATCACCATTATTATGGTGCTTTATTCTGGAAAATTTATACTATACTTCTTGAACAACGGCGATAATCATTGGTTTACATTCTGTTTCATCATATAGATATTTACCTAATTCTTCACGAATTTCATTTTTGATTTTAGTAAAATCAATAAAGTTTTCAAAAATATTTCTTTCAATAATTTCTAAAGAGATTCTTTTTATTTCATTAATCATTTCAACAGAGTCTTTAACATAGATAAATCCTCTTGTAGTTACTTCTGGACCAACTAAAACGACTTTTTCTTTTCGACTAATAGTAGCACTAATTAAGACAATACCATTTTCACTGAGCATTTCACGGTCTTTAATTACTAATTCACCAACATCATCATTACTCTTACCATCGATTAAGACATCATTGACTTTAAGATGATTAAAGTTATCAAGTAATTTGCCATCTTCGATTTCAATAATATCACCATTTTGTTTTAAGAGAATGTTAGTTGCTGGGATGCCTAGAGTACTAGCTAAGTTGGCATTACCAACCATATAACGATATTCACCTTTAACTGGGATGTAATATTTTGGCTTAAGTAAATTAATCATAATCATTAAATCTTCACTGGAAGCGTGAAGGAGAATTTGTTTAGTCTTGGGAATAGAGACAATGTTGCAACCGTGCATTGCTAAATCATTTTCTGTTTTAACAAGAATTTTTTCAGATGAGTCATATCTTGGTTCAGCAAAAACGACGGCATCTGTTGGTTTAAGTTTAATGAATTTGTCATAGCCGTTAATGATTTTATTAATACTGGCATAAGGATTTTCTTTACTATCAGCAATTAGAAGAATAGCATTTTTATCATCAATATTAGATAAATCACCTAAAATTCCACTATCAAAAGTTAAGTAGCCTTCTTTTTTAGCCATACTAACAATATTTTGAAGTTGTTTACCCATAAGAATTATTTTACGGTGGGTATTTTTAGCACTATCGAAGATTTCTTGAATTGTATAAAGATGAGTTGGTAAAAGTAAGAATAATACACGATTCGGATTGTGATTTAGAGCATCTTTAAAAATACCAGTTAGACGGTGATTAGGAGAGGTATGACCAGCGTGTTCGGAAAAAACGGATTCGCATAAAAGTGCTAAAACTTTTTGTTTACCAATATAAGCTATCTTACCTAAATCCATAGAATAAGCGCCATTCATAGTTGGATCGATAATAAAATCGCCGCTATAAACAATCGCCCCATCTTTAGTATTTAAAACATACATAACAGCATCGGGTGCTGAATGAGAAACACTAATTGGAAAAATACTTTCATTATCGAAGTTGATTTTTTTATGAGGTTTAATTTCAATAATTTTCTTTTCATCAATACCATCACTAGTTAGGATGTACTTAGTAAATTTAGTCGCGTAAATTTTTAAATTAGGAATTGCACTTACCAAGTCTTCAACTGCACCCATATTTTCATAGTGACCATGGGTTAAAAATAAGCCTTTAATTCTTTTACGATTTTTTACTAGATAGGAAAAATCAGGAATAATATAATCTATTCCATAAAGATTTTCTAAAGCATATTTTAAACCACAGTCAAAAATATAAATACTATCATTAACTTCTACGACATAGCAATTTTTGCCATTTTCATCAAGTCCGCCAAGGGCGAATATCTTAATTTTATTCATAATTCATCTACTTTCTAAAATAAATATAAAAGGCTGTTGCTTAATGAATTATAACAAAACTTGAGAAAAATAGCAATAATGATTTAGGATGGATTTTCACTAATTAGTTGACTTAACTTAACAATGGATAATCCTTGATATTTTATTTGATTAAGTAATACTTCAATATCTTTAATCGGGGCATCTTTTTCGATATAAATGATACTACCATTAGTTATTTTATTTTTGATTTCAACTAAATTATTGGGTTTTAAGATAAGAGATGGTTTAATCAAAAAATTTTTATTGGTTTTACAGGCACTAATATTAACAAAAGTATTTGTAAGACATAGATGTTGGTTATCATTATTATTATCAAGGGTATTTTCTAAAGTATAAAAATTGTCTTCTTTAGATTCAGTATTAATTGGCTCTAAGGTATTTTTTTGATAGGTTTCTTTGGTAACTAGATAATTAATGGAATATTGGTTTGCAGTAAAGTAATTGATTAACTGGGTATCATTTTCAATAATAATAGATACTTGACGAAGTTGTTTATTGCCGGAAATAATTGTTTTATCTTTATGATCTTTAAGGGAGATTTCAGGAATTACATCATCATAAACGAGATAATATTTATTAAATAGACCAAAGGATTTCATAATATTAAAACTTTTTGTGACATTGACTTCTTTACCATATAAACCAGGAATTATCGTATTATTATCAATAATGGCATTAACACTACTTTCTTTTAAATCATCTTTTACTTCGTTAATGCTTTGCATAATGGGATTTTTATTACGAACGATTAAAGCAGCTTTTTCGGTATAATAAAAACTAAAGGCGATAATGGCGAATAAACCAATGTATTCAAATATTTTTTTCATTGAATCACCTATTTTAATCTTATGAAGATGGTAACTATTTTAGGTATGAAAAATGGTTAAATTATTTAGTAATACAAAAAAATAAACTATTAACTGAGTCAATAGTTTAGATTATTTATCCTATTTTAGATTTTATGAGTTCTGCAGTTCTTTTAGGATTTTCGATAATAATGTCATAGACATATTTATTTTTCTTGAGTTCATCTAAGAAAACTAATTCTTCTTCCGACATAGTAGTAATTGTTTCTTCATTATTGGAAACAGTTTTGATTAAATGATCTGTACCTAGAAGATAGTCAGCACTCACACCAAATACTTGCATTAAGTCAACAATATTTTCAACTGATGGAGTTCGAGTTTGTTTTTCGTAGGCGCAAATAGTTGATTTTTTAACACCAATTAAATCACCTAAACCTTTTTGGGTTAAATTTTTGCTCAGTCTTAATGCTTTTAATCTATCACCTTTCATTATATGGTATCACCTCTTCTTACATTATATGATGGGAAATTTGCTATTTGTGTATTGTGCACAATTTGTAAACTTTTTCTTGATTATCATCCGACATTAGGATATAATTTTTATAGGGTGATGGGATGAAATTAAAGAATTTAAAAGCATTAAGATTGGCAGAAGGACTTACTGGTGGCGATATCGCCAAGAGAGTGGGAATTTGTAAGTCTTTCTACCATCAAATTGAAAATGGACAAAAAAGATTAAGTTACGAGATGGCTATTAAACTCGCACTAATCTTTAAGAAAAAACCGGATGAAGTTTTTTATGATGACTTGGCTTAGTCATCTTTTTTGTTACTTGATAAAAAAGTAACTTTTTCAGCAACGACATCTGTCTGGTATTGTTTGGTATTATCTTCTTTAGTGATGACATTACTTATAAGACGACCTTTAATACCAATGATATCGCCTGAATGACAATATTCTTTAGTATTTTCAGCGATGCCATCCCATAAGACACATTTGAAGAAGTCAGTATCATATAAGCCTGAGGTATTTTTATAAGCTCTTGGTACAGCGACAATAATGTTGCTTACTCGTTTGCCGTTTTCTTTTCTAAGAACTTCTGGGTCTTTAGTTAAACGGCCAACTAATACTACTTGATTCAGCATAATCTTCCTCCTTTCATGGCGATGATAATATCACGATGAAAAAAGGTGTGCAAATACCCAATTTGCAAAATTGGGGGTTAAAAAGGGGGTCAATTTTGCAAAAATGAAGCTTTTTGGACAAAATTTGCAGAATTGGGGTTAAAAAAGTGGGTCAAAATGCAAAATTGGGTATTTTTTAATTTTTTTAATTTTCTTTTAATAAACGGTTTAATTCTACAGCATATTCCATAGGTAATTCTTTTTTAAAATCGCTAATAAAGCCCATAATTAGGAGTTCTTTAGCAGTATTTTCACTAAGTCCTTTACTAGTTAAATAGAATAATTTTTCAGCACTTACTTTCGAGACTGTCGCTTCGTGTTCGAGGGTTGAACTCTGGTTGCTTACAATATTTTGGGGATAGGTATCGCTTTTAGATTCACTATCTAAAATAATAGTATCACATTTAATAGTAGCTTTACTAAATTCAGCTTTGGAAGAAATATGAGTTGTTCCCCGATAATTACTAATACCACCATTACTAGCTATTGATTTACTAATGATATTACTTTTAGTATGCGGAGCAAGATGAATCATTTTAGCGCCAGCGTCGAGGATTTGACCTTCTTTAGCATAAGCAATACTAATTGAATTACCACTGGCATATTCACCATTTAGAATGCAGGATGGGTACTTCATTGTAATTTTACTACCGATATTACCATCAACCCACTCCATTTTACCGTAAGCATCAACGATTGCTCTTTTAGTTACTAAGTTATAAACATCATTGGACCAATTTTGAATTGTGGAATAACGACATTCTGAATGTTTACCAACATAGATTTCGACGACGCCGGCGTGAAGAGAGGTAGTAGAATAACTTTTGGCTGTACAGCCTTCAATATAGGATAAACTTGAGTTATCATCGACAATAATTATAGTTCTTTCAAATTGACCTAGGGAAGCAGAATCAATACGGAAATAACTTTGTAAGGGACGGTCAACTTTGGTATTAGGAGGAATATAAATAAAAGATCCCCCACTCCAACAAGCGCCATTTAGGGCGGTATATTTATTTTCGTCATACTTAACTAAGTTATTAAAATATTTTTGGAAAAGATCAGGATACTTCTTTAGAGCATCATCTGTGGAGGTAAAGATAATATCTTTTGGAAGGCTTTGATTATGGTAAAATACTTCGCTTTCATATTGATTAGTTACACCACCTAAATATTTTTTTTCAGCATCAATTACTCCTAATTCATCAAAGGTAGTTCGGATGTTACAAGAAACATCTTCCCATTTATTAGTTAGTTTATTGTTATTACTTTTGTAATAAGTAAGATTAGTAAAATCAATATCCAGCTTGGGTCCAAAGTTGGGATTGGGTAGAGCATTAAATGCCTCTAAGGATTTAAGACGAAAATCAAGCATCCAAGATGGTTCTTGCTTTTTTTGAGATAATTCAATTATAAATTCTTTATTTAGTTGTTTTTTCATATATATCACAAGTTGTATTATACAATATTATTTTTTATTTGAAAATAGAGCTATTTTTTGATACGATATAATTAGTATGATAGAAGGTGAAGTTAGTGGAATATATTGAATCTTTAAATCAAAGAGCAATGATGTATATAGTAAGTCAAAATCCGCAGCTTCGCGATGTGCATTTTAATAATAATCGACTTAGTTATGGCGATAAGACGCTTGATTTGGGGAATTTTAGTTTAATGTCCTTAATGGGAGATTATACTTCTTTTAGTCAAGATTTAAGTTTGATGGAACCAAGGGATTTTCTTGATATAGTCGCTGTTCATATACTAGGTATTCAGCAATTGGCGACACAGGGACAGGAAAGAAATTTAAGAGATTGTTTTTATCAAGTATTAGATGGAGCGCCAACTAATTATCGACCAGAAAATATTGTTAATGGTTACAATGCTTTTATTTATGATATGATGTGTTATCAAGATTATTTGACACCAGATGTAAGTCCTCTACTTCAGGAATTTCAAGATGAAATGGAATTAGTAGCGATAAATGAAGCTCCTAGTAGAATACAAGAAAATGAATTGCAAACATATTATGGAATGAGAGAACAAGCTTTAGGTTTTCAAGAAAAATTTAAAAAAGAAAAAGAGGCAAAGTTTAAACTAACTTTGCCTAAGGAGAAAGCTGGATATGTCAATGCATTTATAATTGCGATTGGTATCAGCTTTATTGGAGTAATTATTGCATCACTAGTATTTATTTATTTTGGATAATACTAGCGATTTTCTATTATTAATTTGATAGCAGTGCGTTCTTCGCCATCGATAATAATATCGGTAAAAGCTGGGATGCAAATTAAATTTTTACCAGATGGGGCGACAAAGCCACGAGCAATGGCTATACTTTTTATTGCTTGATTTAAAGCGCCTGCACCAATACATTGAATTTCGACTTGATCATTGGTTTCCCGAAATATATTAGCTAAAGCACCTGCTACGGAATTGGGATTGGATTTCGATCCGACTTTTAATGTTGTGATATTTTATTCCCCTTTCTATAGTTAATTTATATGAGGGGATTTTTATTTTATGACTATTTATTGACTATTTGATGGGAATATTTATAATATTTCTTTGGTGATTTTGATGAGCGATGAAGAAATTGTAAAAGCAGATATTAAGGAAGCTAGAAAACAAAGTAATGAAGTTAAATATATGATGTATAAAGATGTTATTTGTTTATATTTGAAATGTTTATTTTTATATCCTAATGAGTTAGAATTAAGAAGAAAAATGGTCAGAATGATGCAGGGATTTTTTAATCATTTAAAAAATGAAGCAGAAATATTTAAAGTATTAGGAAAAGCTTATATATCTTTGGAAGAGTTTGATGAAATTATGATTAGATTAGATGAAGAGTTTGAAAGAGCTTTTGCTTATTATGAGGAAGTATTAGATGATGTGGAAGTTGCTATGGAGGTACAGGATTTGAAAAGATTTTTATTTCGTAATGAAAAAGTACAAGCTATTGATACAGCAAAGAAAGAGGAAATATTGCAACTGATATTTAAACTTGAAAAAGCTAATTATGCAAGAGATAGGATTGAGGAAAATTAAAAAGCCATTACGGCTTTATTTTTTGACTATTTTTTAAATGGTTCCCATCTAGCATAAATACCACAAGGAAGTATTAAACCAGTTTTAGATGGTAGGCCTAGTTCGTCACTACTAATGATTCCAGGATATTTACGATTAACAGTTAGAGAAAGAATGTTTTCTAGAACTGTCATAGATAGACCAGTAGTATAGGAATTAATAAGAAATAATAATGGTTTAGCAGATAAAAGTTCAGTACAAAGATCTACTAAATTATATAAGTCTTTTTCAATATCCCAAACTTCTTTATTAGCTCCCCTGCCAAATGACGGTGGGTCCATTAAAATAATATCGTATTTATTTCCTCGGCGAATTTCTCTTTTGACAAATTTGACAACGTCATCGACAAGAAAGCGGATTGGTTTATCTTCGAGATGAGAGGCTTTGACATTTTCTTTGGCCCAGTCGACCATTCCTCTAGAGGCATCGACATGGACTACGCTAGCTCCAGCACTTAAGGCAGCGAGAGATGCCCCACCAGTATAAGCAAAGAGATTTAAGACAGTAACATTTTGATTAGATTGTTTAATAATATCTATTAGATAGTTCCAGTTATAGGCTTGTTCGGGAAATAAACCGGTATGTTTAAAACCCATTAATTTGATATTAAAAGTTAAATCGTGGTAATGAACTTGCCAGCTGTTTGGAAGATGAGGATTTTGGATATTCCAAGCACCGCCGCCTGTTTTACTACGATTATAAATGGCATCGACATTTTTAGTTAAATCTTGATTAGATGG
>CANQIR010000025.1 GCA_947624095.1 uncultured Bacilli bacterium | reverse complement strand
GAACACACTTGCACGAAGACCCAAATGTACCGAATTATGGTAAATATGGTACGGGAATCACTTTAAAAGAAGGAATGACAATTGCTATCGAGCCAATGCTTAATTTAGGCACTAAAAGAATTTATCTTTTAGATGATGATTGGACAATTGTTACTCAAGATGGTAAACCATCAGCACACTTTGAACACACAGTTTTAGTCACCAAAGATGGATATATTATATTGACAGGAGAAGAATAAAATGGCTAAAGATTATAAAACTAAAGACACATCTTCCAATAAAGAAAAATTAGAAGTGGAAGGTAAAGTAACCGAAGTACTAAAAGGTGGAACCTATTTAGTTGAATTAGTTAATGGACATACTGTAGAAGCCTACGTTTCTGGTAAAATGCGAGTAAATATGATTCGTATTCTACCAGGTGATACAGTAACAATTGAACTTTCGCCTTATGACTTAACACGTGGGCGCATAACATGGAATAAAAGATAATGGAGGTATTTTTATGAAAGTAAGACCATCAGTTAAAAAAATTTGTGCAAAATGTAAAATTATTAAAAGAAAAGGTAAAGTAATGGTTATTTGTGAAAATCCAAAACACAAACAAACTCAAGGTTAATAGGAGGTTAATATGGCACGTATTAAAAATATTGAATTACCAAACGAAAAACACACAGTTATTGGTTTAACTGCAATTTATGGTATCGGAAGAAGCTTAGCAGCTACCATTTGTGATGCTGCCGGAGTTCCAAAAGAAAAGAAAATTAAAGATTTAACTAATGATGAAATTACTGCATTACGTAATGAAGTAGATAAATGCTTAGTTGAAGGTGAACTTCGTCGTGAAGTTCAAATGAATATCAAAAATAAAATGGAAATCAACAGCTACCAAGGTACTAGACATAAAAAAGGTTTACCTGTTCGTGGTCAAAGAACTAACCGTAACGCTCGTACAAGAAAAGGTAAAGGTAAAGTAGTTGCTAACAAGAAAAAAGTAAGTAAATAATTAGGAGGTTAAATAATGGCTTATAATAGAAGAAAAAGAAAAGTAAAGAAAAATATTCCTGAAGCAATAGCACATATTCATTCAACTTACAATAACACTGTTGTTACTATTACTGATAAAGATGGTAACGTTATTAGCTGGGCTTCAGCAGGTACAATCGGATACAAAGGCTCTAAAAAGAAAACTCCATTTGCTGCTGGTATGAGTAGTGAAGCAGCTGCCAGAGCAGCTATGGATAATGGAGTAAAGAAAGTTGAAGTATACGTTAAAGGATTAGGTTCAGGTCGTGAAAACGCCATCCGTTCATTACAAACTGCCGGATTAGAAATCACTGCTATCACTGATGTTACTCCAATACCACATAATGGATGTCGTCCACCAAAACGCCCAAGAAATTAATTTGAAAGGGGACTTAAGTAGATATGTTAAGATTTGAAAAACCAGAATATAAAATAACCGAATATATAGAAAGTAATCATTATGGAAAATTTGAACTAGAACCACTTGAAAGAGGTTTTGGTACTACTATCGGTAATGCTTTAAGAAGAGTAATGCTATCAAGCTTACCAGGTAGTGCAATTACATCAGTAAAAATTGATGGTGTAATGCATGAATTTCAAAAAATCGATGGTGTAGTTGAAGATGTTACAAGTATCGTTCTAGCTTTAAAAAGTATCGTAATTAAAAATCATACGGATGAAGATAAAGTATTAAGATTATCTGCTTCTAAAGAAGGTCCAGTTACTGCTGGCGATATCGAAAAAGATGCAGATATCGAAATTATTAACCCTGATTTAGTAATTGCTAACTTAGTAAAAGGTGGCAAACTAGAAATGGAAATGACTGTTAGTAATGGTCGTGGTTATGTTGACTCAAAAGCTAATCAAAAATTACTTGGCGAAAATAAAGTTGGAGTTATCGCTATCGATTCCCTTTATTCACCAATTGAAAGAGTAAGTTACGAAGTAGAAAACGCTCGTGTTGGTCAAAATGAAAATTTTGATAAATTAATTATGGAAGTTTATACTAATGGTGCAATTACTCCTGAAGAAGCAATGGCTTTATCAGGCAGAATCTTAATTGAACACTTCAATATCGTAACCGATTTAAATGCAATTAGTGATATATCAGGTATTATTAGTGAAAAGAAAACTGACACAATTACTAAGACACTTGAAACACCAATTGAAGAAATTGAATTCTCTGTTCGTGCATACAATTGCTTAAAAAGAGCAGGTATTCATACCGTTCAAGATTTAATTTCTAAACGAGAAGTTGAAGTAACAAAAATCCGTAATCTAGGTAAAAAATCTTTAAAAGAAGTATTAGATAAAGTTAAAGAAATGGGACTTAAGTTCCGTGATTAATAAGGAGGTAAAATAATGGCATATAGAAAATTAAACAGAGAAACTCGTATTCGTCGAAGCATCCTTGCTGGCTTAACTAAAGAAGTAATTATGAACGAATCTGTTATTACTACGGAAGCTAGAGCTAAAGAAGTAAGAAAATTTGTTGATAAAATGATTACTTATGGAAAAAAAGGAACTTTAGTATCTAGAAGAAAAGCCTTAGCTTTCCTACATAATGATAATGAAGTAGTTAGCAAAGTGTTCAACGATTTAGCAAAACGCTATGAATCAAGAAATGGCGGCTATACTAGAATAATCAAAATTAAAGAAAGAATTGGCGACGACGCCCTATCAGTTAAATTAGAACTAGTTAAATAGTTCTTTTTTATTGGGTAATTAAATCTTGCAATTAAAATTGACCTATGATATTATTGATATAGTTAAGATAAGGGGTGTGTAATATGAGCACATTAATAAATTCAGACGAACTTAATAAAACAATATCATCCATCGACACTTTAGTAAAAATGTCAGGTTCAAGAGAAGATTCCAGTAGTTTAAATATTGAATTAGAAAGAATTGAAAAGGAACTAGCAAACACAAGAGCTGATATAGAATCATTAAGAGGATTAATGTCTCCCGAAAGATATTATGATGCTAATAATGCTATTGTTAATAATGCTATTGAAACTAGTCTAGTTCGCCGTAATCAATCTCTAAATTTTGAAATAGCTGATCGTCGTAGTCAAGTTGAATCTCTAGAAGCTGAAAAAGCGGAATTAGAAACGAGAATGGCTTCTAATGAAGCTAATATAGCTAGAGCTCAAAGATGTATTGAAACTTTAAGTGCTCGTGTTAATGAAAATACTAGCTTAGATGAGACAACTGCCAACAATTATGACTCCTTAGTAGCTAAATCTAAACAGAGTTTAGAAGTATTTAATCAAGAAGGTGAAAATTTAGCCACCAAGATAGCTGAATTAACTACCAAAATTCAAGCCTTAGAAGCCGAAATAGCTGCTTTAAATACGGATATTCAAACTAATAACGATTACTTAGAAGCAAATCGTAAATCAGCTTCTGAAACTAATCAAGATAGTTTATTAAAAACTCACGATGAAAAAGAAATCAGTCGTCTTGAAACTCGTATTGCCGATTTAGAAGCTCAAAGAAGAACTATCCTTGATAATCCCGTATTAATTGCTAGTCAAGCTAAAAAAGCTTTATTAGAAGATAATGATATTACTTTAGCATTAACCAATATTCGTAAATTAGTTGATATTGTATCCTCTCAAGCATATATGAATATTCCCTACAGTGATACTTTTGCTGATGAAATGGCAAGCCTCTTAAAATCTGCTGAAGAAGAAAGAGATACATTTAAAGCAAGTATTGCTGATAAAGATTATAATGCTAATTCCCCAGAATTAGACGAAACTAGAAAATCTTACCTAGAAAGCCGTATTGCTTTCTATAATGATTCAATAGCTAAAATAAGAGAAATCGTATCTAGTCTAGATAGTCAAAATAGTTTAAATAGTAGTACCAATATAGCTCAAATAGATACTAAGATTGCGCAAATGCAAGATACAATTGCTAGTTATACAGCTACCGCTGATCTTAAATTATCCGAAGCTGAAATTAAATCAGCAACTGCTAGGAAAGAAGCTCAAATAGCTGATGCTAATGAATTACTAGCTTCTTATCAATTAGATGCTATTAATGATGCCGGTTTAGCTTCTAGTCTAGAAAGACAAACTATCTCTCTATTTGAACAAGCTATAGCTAGTGCTAAAGAAGAATTAGAAACAATTGAAAGTCGCTTAAATATTCAAAGAGTAAAACACGAAGATACTGCAGCTCGTAGCATTGATGCAAGTAAATTAAAAGAATTAGAAAAACATGTAATCGATATCAAAAATCGTACAAGATATAAACAATCTCCAAGTCAAATCTTAGAAGATATAGAAGCTTCTTTAGGAACCAATATCGAACCAACAGTTGCTGAATCACCAGATAAGACCTATGACTTAGATGAAAGTGAAAACCGTACTATCTCTGCTGATGGTTTAAAAATTGATCATATCATTGACTTAGCTAGAGATGCAGAACCAGCAGCTCCAGAATTAACTGACGCTGCACCAAAAGAAGACAGCACTTTTGTTCCTGTTACTCCAATATATGAACCAGTAGCAGAAACACCAGAAGAAAATGACTATCCAACTTTTGTTCCGCCAACCATTCCTCAATTTGAACCATTTAGTTTAGATTCATACGAACCACCAAAAGAAAGTGAACCAGAAGTTCCTGGCAGAAGATTTCACGAAGATGAAACCCCAAGAATTGTAAACGATGAAACTCTTCCAACTCGTGGTAGCAAAGTAGTAGATGTTATTCCTATTACTTTAGAAAGTCCTAAAGAAGAGATTGCTAATGAAGACTTATCTACTGAAAAAGTTCAAGAACCAGCTACTTTAGAAACTACCCAAGAACCTGCTAATAGCGAACCAGTTGTTTCTCAACCAGAACCAGCTAATCCATTCCAAAGCACATCTGGTAGTAACATCTTCGATTTCAATGGCTCATTATTAGATGATACCGCTGATGAAAATCTAGACTTCTTCCAAGCTGCCGACAATATTGGTCTTGGCTTAGGAAAGGCGGCTTAATATGGGACTTAAAATCAATACAATTATTAGTCTAGAAAATGACGAACAATATGTTATTTTAAATGAAACAATGTATGGTGGCATCAAATATTTCCTAGTTATGGGAGTAGATAAAAATAAAGATGTTATTCCTAATAATGTAGCTATTATAGAAGAAATAATTGATGGTCAAGATGTTTATGTTGATAAAGTAACTGATCCTGAATTAATTGTTATTTTAACAAGAATTTTAAAAGCACAAATGTAAATTGTGTTTTTTTTATTTAGTTTTGTGCTATAATTTACTATAGATAAACAGAGAGGAGGGTAATAAATGAACACTAACGAAATTAAAGAAAAAGCCCTAAAATTATGGCATAATGTAGTTGAGTTTGTTAAAAATAAACCAATCAGTAGCATTGCTTACTTCTGTGTTTTCCTATTAATGTTAGGCAACTTCTTACCATTTCAAGATGATGGTCAAACTCTTATAACTGAAGAAAATACAATTCTAGGTGTCATTGCTTTAATCCTTGAAGTAATAATGATAATTATAATTGCCAAAAATAAAAAGAAGAAAATTCTTATTCCCACAATTATTATTACTGTTACATTGCTATTAATAATTATTGGCTCAATGGATTACGGTGTTGTATTTAGTATCGGTTTCTATCTTGTAGTTATAGGACTTATAGGTGAATACGTATATGCCTTCGTTGATGATAGCAAATTAGCTAAAATCATTAATAAAAATAATCAATCAAAAGAGTAATAATGCTCTTTTTAATTGAAGAAATATTATTTAAATTGTATAATTATATTTAGGAGGTAATGAAAATGGAATTAAAAGGAAGTAAAACAGAAGCTAACTTAATGGCTGCTTTTGCTGGTGAATCTCAAGCAAGAAACAAATACACATACTATGCATCACAAGCTAGAAAAGATGGTTATGAACAAATTGCAGCGATTTTCGAAGAAACAGCTAATAATGAAAAAGAACATGCTAAAATGTGGTTTAAAGAATTACACGGAGGTGCTATTCCATCAACAGCAGAAAATTTAAAAGATGCAGCTGCTGGTGAAAAATACGAATGGACTGAAATGTATAAAGAATTTGCTGAGACGGCTAGAGAAGAAGGCTTTGATCAAATAGCTTATCTTTTTGAAAGTGTAGCAGCTATTGAAAAAAATCACGAAGAAAGATATATGACTTTACTTGGCAATGTGGAAAACAACCTAGTTTTCCACAAAGGTGAAGAAAAAGTATGGATTTGTCGCAACTGTGGTCACGTATATGTTGGCCAAGATGCCTTAAAAGTTTGCCCAGTTTGTAAACATCCAGAATCATTCATGGAACTAAAAGCTGAAAACTACTAATAAAAGGACTTTTATCCTTTTATTTTTTTATATGATGTGTTAAAATATGAGTTAGTCAAACGTTGATAACGTCCAAGTAGTTAAATTAAACACTTAAAAGAGATTAAATACTATTAGCTGAGAGTATTTAAAAGTTAAATAATTTAATGAATTTCACCGTTGGAGTTTTACTCGTTTTAGATCCGTTATAATCTTATAAGTGCTAGAATATCTAGAATTTGGGTGGTACCGCGGCTTAAAGTCGTCCCATATTTTAGATTTTTTTTTAATGGAGGAAATAATATGAAAGAAAAAGCCGAATCTTTAATTAAAGAAGTAGAATCTAAGTTACAAACAGTTAAAGACTTAAAAGAAGCTAACGAATTAAAAGTTTATTACTTAGGTAAAAAAGGCCCAGTTAATGAATTAACCAGCCATATGAAAGAATTAAGTCCCGAAGAAAGAAAAGAATTTGGGAAAATTTTAAACGATTTAAAACAATCAATTACCACTAGCATAGATACTAAAATAAATGCTTTTGAAACCGCAGAATTAAATCGTAAATTAGTTAGTGAACAAATTGATGTGACCTTGCCAGCTACAAAAATACCAACCGGTTCACCCAACATTCTCGAATATATTATTGAAGAAATAGAACAAGTATTTATGTCTATGGGTTACGATGTAGTTGATGGACCGGAAGTTGAAGAAGACCATTATAATTTTGAAATGCTTAATATACCTAAAGGTCACCCTGCTAGAGATGCTCAAGACACATTCTATATTGAAGATGAAAATATCTTACTACGTAGCCAAACTTCACCTGTTCAAATAAGAACAATGCTAAAAGCCGGTGGTAATACGCCAGTTAGAATGATCTGCCCAGGAAAGACTTATCGAAGAGATGCCGATGATGCTACTCATTCTCACCAATTTATGCAAATCGAAGGTTTATTAGTTGATAAAAATATCAGTCTATCAGATTTAAAAGGAACCTTCGATACTATTGCCAAAGAATTATTTGGCGAAAATTGTGAAACCAGATTCCGTCCAAGTTATTACCAATTTACTGAACCATCAGTAGAAACCGATATCTCATGTTTTGTTTGTAAAGGTAAAGGCTGCTCACTATGTAAAAATACTGGCTGGATAACTGTAAGTGGTGCTGGAATGGTTCATCCCAATGTCTTAAGAAATTGCGGCTATGACCCTAGTATTTGGTCAGGCTTTGCTTTCGGTTTTGGTGCTGAACGCTTAGCAATGCTTAAATATGGTATTAATGATATTCGTACATTCTACCAAACCGATTTACGTGAATCAGTTAATTTTGATAGAAAGGTGGGAGAATAATGATTAGTTTAAATTGGGTAAAAGATTATATCGATATTGAAAAAGAAGATTTAAAAGAATTAGCGGTTAAAATAACTAAAGCCGGTATCAATGTCGAAAAAGTAACTAATTGTCATATTGATAATTTAGTTATTGGTGAAGTCCTTGAATGTAAAGATCATCCTAATAGTGATCACTTACATATTTGCCAAGTAGATATTGGTACTAAAACTACGCAAATTGTCTGTGGTGCTCCTAATGTCCAAAAAGGTATTAAAGTTATTGTTGCTTTACCTGGCTGTATCTTACCTGGTGATAATATAATAAGTGCTGGTCAAATACGTGGTGAAGAATCAAATGGTATGATATGCGCTCTATTCGAGCTAGGCTTAGAAGAAAAGAATGAAGAAACATATGCTAAAGGTATTACCATTTTAAATACCGATTTAAAGCCCGGTACAGACGCAAACATTGCTTTAGGTACAGATGATACTATTTATGAATTAGACGTTCATAAACACCGTAATAATGACTGCTACTACCATATTGGCTTTGCTTATGAAATAGGTGCTATTTTAAATAAACCAGTAACTCTCCCTGAAACAACTTATCAAGAAGCTAAAGAAAATGTTAATGACTATATGAAACTAAAAGTTGAAACACCCAAATGTCCTTACTATTTAGCTAAAATGGTTAAAAATGTCAAAATAGGCGAATCTCCAGAATTCATTAAAAAACGTTTAATTTCTGCCGGAATGCGTCCAATTAATAATGTTGTTGATATCTCTAATTATGTTATGTTAGAATTTGGTCAACCCCTACATTTCTTTGATAAAAACAAACTAGGTAATCAAATTCTAGTTAGAGATGCTAAAGAAAATGAAGAAATAATTACTTTAGATGGTCAAAAAAGAATCCTAAAATCCAGTGATATTGTTATTACCGATGGTACTAAACCAGTATGTATCGCTGGTGTTATGGGCGGAGAAAATACCGATGTTGATAATAATACTAAAGACATCCTAATCGAAAGTGCTATCTTTGATGCCGTCAGTATTCGTTATACTGCTTCCAGTCTTGACTTACGTAGTGAGGCTTCTATCCGTTATGGCAAAGGTCTAAATTATGAGTATACTCTTGCTGCAATCAATAGAGCATGTCACTTACTAGAAAAATATGCAGATGCCACTATTCTTAGTGGAATGATAGTTCACGATAGAGTAGATAAAACTGAAAAAATAGTTGAATTCCAAACTGAAGAAATAAATAAATTATTAGGTATTACTTTAACTAATCAAGATGTCGAAACTGAATTGAAACGTCTAGACTTTACTTATACTAACCAAAATAATCTATTTAAAGTAACTATTCCTCGTCGAAAATTAGATATCGATCCAAATGTTAACGATATAGCTGAAGAAATAGGCCGTTTATATGGTTATCATAATTTAGTATCTACCCTTCCTAAAGTAACTACTAGAAAAGGTATTTATGTAGGTGATGTTAAAATCCGTAAGGAAATATCTAAACGTCTAAGAACTCTAGGATTAAATGAAACTAAAACATATACATTAACTAGTCCCGAAATGGCTAAAACATTTAAATATGAAGATAAACAACCAATTACATTACCAAATCCAATGAGTCTTGATAAATCTATTATTCGTACAACAATTCTCCCATCTTTAATGAATGTTTATGAATATAATAAAGCTCGTAATATTAAAGATATTTTACTATATGAAATAAGTAAAACTTATGATATAAATTACACAGAAGAATCTAAAATAGCTATTCTTATGAAAGGCAACTACGTTATAAATGACTGGCAAAAGACAACTATAAAATGTGACTTCTATGTTTTAAAAGGTATTATTGAAAACTTATTAAACTATCTAGGTTTTAAAAATCGTTATAATTTTATTAAAGCTGAAGTTGCTGATCTTCATCCAGGTATTAGTGCTAAAATATTAATTGACCGGGAAGAAGTAGGTATCTTAGGTAGAGTTCATCCAAGCTTAAAGAAAGATGAAATCTATGTTGCTGAATTATCAATGACTAAACTATATAACAAACAAGTTAAACCATTAAAATTTAAAGAAGCCTCTAAATATCCTGAAATTGTTAAAGACGTTGCTTTTGTTACTGATAATGCTACAGAAAGTAATATTATTAAAGAACAAATCAAAAAATCCGCAGGTCGTCTATTAGATAGTGTAGAAGTATTTGATATCTACGAAAACATCGAAGAAGGTAAAAAATCTATAGCCTATAAACTAGTATTCAAAGACCCAAGTCGTACATTATCTGATGAAGAAGTAATGAATGTATTTAATAAAGTTATTCAAGAAGTAGAATCTAAAACTAACTCTAAACTAAGAAGTTAAACTCGTATCACTCATACGAGTTTTTATAAACTGTTTTTCAATCATAAAAAAATCTCACTTTAATGTGAGATCTTTTAATAGGTAATTAATTAAGCATTAACTTGTCTAGTTTTACCAGTTGCTTCCCAACCCTCTAAAGTAGTACTTCTACTCCATTTATATTTATATGAAGTAACAGTATTTTCCTTAGCAGTTGCATCAATATATTTACGTTCAGTCTTAACACAGTATTTGCCATCTCTAATATTATATCCAGTAGGACATACATATCCTAACTCTTCACCTTTAACAGTCTTAACACACTTAGTACCTTTTAAAGTAGCATCTTTATCTTTACATACATAAGTTACATCAGGACTAGTTACTTTATAACAAATAGTATTAACACCTTCACCAGTTTTATCATATCCACTAGGACAAATATAATCATATTTAGTATCAACATTAGCTAGAACTTTTTGGAAACATATACCAGTACCATCATCTTCATATCCACTAGGACATTGAATATAGGCACTTCCACCTGAGTAAATCTTATCAGTATATTTATAACATTTACCATCAGCATTGTTTGGTGTATATCCAGTAGGACAAACAACAGTAGTAGAACCAGGATTAGTTACTTTATTCTTATATTCATAACAGTAATTTCCTTCACGTGTACCATAAGCACAAGTTAATCCACTGCCACCAACTTTGTTTGTATATTCATAACATCCATTACCTTCTTGAGTACCACTAGCACAAGTAGTAGAACCAGGAGTTATCGTATAATCACTATATAAATAACAAGAACCATTTACTTCATCACCAGTACTACAAGTATAACTTACACTTCTTGTATAAGTAGTATAAGTATAGTACCAAGCATATGTATAACATGTACTACAAGTTTTCTTATAATCTTTAGCAGTTTGAACACGTTTTTCTGTAGCTGTTTCATATTGACTTAATTGCGAAGTAGTAGTTGTTGAAGATTTATATTTCCAACTTCCATAACTTTGACTAGCTGTACCCACTTTTTTAGCACAATTAGAACCATTTGGATCATAACCACTAGGACATTTCTTACTAGAAGCAGTAGTTTTTGGAGTACCAACTAATTTACGACATCTACCATCAGTAGTAGGATCATATCCACTAGGGCAAGTAGCTTCACTACCTTGTGCCGTACCAACTAATTTACGACATCTACCATCAGTAGTAGGATCATATCCACTAGGGCAAGTAGAA
>CANQIR010000024.1 GCA_947624095.1 uncultured Bacilli bacterium | reverse complement strand
ATGCTAATGGTAAATACTCTAACAACTTTAAAGATTCTGAATTAATTAAAATTCTTAACGAAAATGGTTATTGGAATCGTACAACAGTTGACTGCCCAAACAATACTAACCGTAAAGCTACTTGTGATTTTACCCCAACCGGTTTAACCGAAGAAGCTAAAAAATATCTAGTTAAAACTATCTATTACGAGGGTGGTTGGCACGATAACAATTTATCTCCTTCAACAATGTATTCCAAAGTCCATCTTACTAGTCAAAGTAAAAATAGTGCTTATGTCACTTTAATGGATCCAAGTGATTACGGCTATGCCGCTGGTCCATCATATACCAACGTTTATCTTGATTCCTTCGATAAATCCGCTCGCAATTCCAACTGGCTTTATAATGGTAGTGAAGAATGGCTTATTACTCCTCACGCAACCGACTATAAAAAAGCTTTCCATATCGCTAGTAGTGGAGTAGTTCTAAATAATACCAATGTTAATATTCCTTATGAAATCCGACCAGTAGTTTATCTAAACGAAACCCTTCTTTATGACCAAGGTACCGGTACCCGAACTGACCCATATATCTTAAAATTTCCTGAAAATAGTTAAACTATTTTCTTTTTTTGTCAATTTATAGTCAAATAACCAGCCATTTACTTGCATAATATTAAATTAGAATTAAAATTATATTATGAGGTTGAATGCCTTATTTAGATAGGAGTCTAGCATGTATAAGTATAAAGATGTTGATCTTAATTACGTTGATACTGCCGTTAAAAAAGCTGATACTTTAGTCTTTTTACATGGCTGGGGTCAAAATATCGAAATGATGTTACCAATTGCCAGTCCATTTAAAAGTCACTATCGTGTCATTATCGTCGACTTACCAGGTCACGGCAAATCTACCGAACCAAAAAGCATTTGGGACTTATCCGAATTTGCCAACTGTCTTCACGAGCTACTAACTAGTCTCAAAGTTAAAGAACCCATACTTATTGGTCATTCCTTTGGTGGTAAAATATCTTTGTTATACGCCTCTAAATATCCTACTAAAAAACTAGTTCTTTTAGCTAGTCCCTATAAAGCATCAACTAAAGAAGTAAGCAAAAAGGTAATGTTCTATCGCAAACTTAAAAAAATTCCTGGTCTTAAAAACATCGCCAATTTACTTAAAAAAAGAGTAGGTTCTACCGATTATCGTAATGCCACTCCCATAATGCGGGATATTTTAGTTAAACACGTCAATACCGACTTACAAGAAGATGCCAAGAAAATTACTTGTCCAACTTTACTTATTTGGGGTACTTTAGATAAAGCCGCTCCTTACGAAGATGCTAAAGAACTAGAACACTTAATACCCAATTGTGGCTTAGTAACTTACGAAGGCAGAACTCATTATGCTTACTTAGAAGATAAACAAAAAACCATTAACATCCTAGATGTCTTCTTCAAATCTAAGGAGTGATAATATGTTGTTTGGTTTTCTAATTTCCTTATTACTTTATCTTACATATATTTATTTAAAAACTTTAAAAAGTCTTCAAAATTTACAACAAAATCGTTACAATCGCGGTTATAAATATATTATTTGGTTAAAGCAAAATATTCGTAAAAATTTCTTTAATATTAGTCTAATCCTAATATTCCCCATAATTTTACTTTTCTTTAAACCAAATCCTCTAATAATTTATATTTCTAGTTTAACTTACTTTATCTTAATATTTACCATTCTTAAAACCAAAACTAAAGATAAATTACCCTTAGTTAAAACCGCTCGAATTAAAAGATTAATTATTACTAATTTATTAATTTATTTAATTCCCATCATAATCATCTCTCTATTATTTAATGAAGAGTATATAACTATTTACTATGCTATCATTGGTCTTCTTGCTTATTTAAATCCATTAATCGTCGTGCTAGCTAACTTCCTTAATCGTCCCCTTGAAAAATTAGTAGCTATCCACTTTAAAAAACAAGCTATCAAAAAATTAAATTCGCTTCCTGGTCTTGAAGTAATCGGTATCACCGGTAGTTATGGTAAAACTAGTAGTAAAAACATTTTAAATGATATTCTAAATATTAAATATAATGCTTATCCGTCTCCTAAAAATTATAATACCCCATTTGGTTTAATGATTACTATAAATGAACATTTAGAAAAATTTACTGATTACTTTATTGCTGAAATGGGTGCTTGTCGCAAACACGAAATTAAAGAACTTTGTGACTTAGTCCATCCAAAATATGGTATTATTACTAAAATTGGTTTAATGCATTTAGAAACCTTTGGTAGTGAAGAAAATATTCAAAAAACTAAATTTGAACTTATCGAATCCCTTCCTAGTGATGGTTTAGGTATCCTAAATGCTGATGATGAAAAACAAACTAGTTACCAAATAAAAAATAATGTTCCTATTAAATGGATAGGTATTCATAATCCCAAAGCTGATTATTTAGCTAAAAATATTCAAATTTCTTATAAAGGTACTAGCTTCACTGTTATTAAAAAAGGGGATAAACATCATTATGAATTTACAACCAAACTACTTGGCGAAGCCAATATCTATAACATCCTTGCTGGTATCGCCTTAGGCGACCATTTAAATATTAGTATGGCAGATTTAATCACCGCTGTCAAAAGAGTAGAACCAGTTGAACATCGTCTTGAAATGAAGAAATATTATTCTATCAACATAATTGATGATGCTTATAACTCTAATCCAGTCGGTGCTAATATGGCTTTAGATGTTTTAAAAATGATGCCCGGCAAAAGAGTAGTAGTAACACCCGGAATGATTGAACTTGGTAATCAAGATGCTACTATCCATTATGAATTTGGTCGCCATATGAGTAAATGCGCTGATACCGTAATCTTAGTTGGCCAAGAAAAAACTAAAGATATCTATCGTGGCTTAATTGCTGAAAAATTTAATAAAAAAGAAATATTTGTTATTAATGATGTTTTAAAGGCATTTGAAATGCTTCGTAAGATGCAATCAAAAAAAGAAATATATGCCTTATTAGAAAATGATTTACCTGATATTTTCAATGAAAAGTAAGGAGTTGATACATATGAAAATTAAAGTAGGTGTAATCTTTGGTGGAAAAAGTGTTGAACACGAAGTAAGTATAATTACTGCTGTCCAAGCAATGCATAACTTAAATCCCGAGAAATATGATGTAGTTCCCATTTATATTAATAAAGAAGGAATCTGGTTTACTTCTAAAGCCTTAATGGAAATGGAAAGCTATAAAGATATGACTGCCATTAGTTCTTTGGCTAAAGAAGTTTGCTTAATCAAAAAGAATAATGAATTTGTTTTACAAAAAACTAAAGGCTTATTTAAAGGGGTAGTTGATACTATCGATATTGCTATCCCTATAGTTCATGGTAAAGGAGTAGAAGATGGCTCCCTTGCTGGTTACTTAGAAACTATTGGTATTCCCTATGCTGGTCCATCAATGTTAGGAGCCTCTATCGGTCAAGATAAAGTTGTCCAAAAACAATTATTAGAACAAGCAGGTATCAACGTTCCCAAATACGTTTGGTTCTACGATAATGAATATCTTACTGATGAAGAAAAAGTTATTAAAGAAATTGAAAAACTTAAATACCCAGTTATTGTTAAACCAGCTCGTCTAGGAAGTAGTATTGGTATTACTTTTGCTGTTAACAAAGAAGAACTAAAAAGTGCTATTGAAGAAGCTATTAATTATGATGCTAAAATAGTAGTAGAAGAAGTAATCAAAAATCTCCAAGAAATCGATTGTGCTGTTATGGGTAATCACGAAACTCAATTAGTAGGTGAATTAGGCGAAGTAACAACTATCCATGATTTCTTCACCTTTGAAGACAAATATATAGGTAATAATAAAAAGAATGAATCCCCATCTAAAACAAGTAATAAATCTAGCGTTAGTGGTTTTCAAATTCCCGCTAACTTATCTAAAGAATTAACTAAAGAAATTAAAGAAATTAGTATTAAAGCTTTTAAATTATTAAACTTAAGTGGTATTACCAGATTTGATTACTTAGTTGATAAAAAAACTAAAAAGATCTATCTTAATGAACCCAATACAATTCCTGGTTCCTTAGCTTTCTTCTTCTTTAAACCAGTTGGTAAAACTTACCCAATGTTATTAGATGAAATGCTTACGCAAGCTATTAAAACTTACAAAAAAGAACAAAAACGAACCACCAGTTTTGAATCCAACATTCTCTCAAGCTATAATGGTAGCAAAGGTAATAAAAATAAATTTGGCAACAAATTTTAATAAAATCCCCGTCAAAAGATGTAAAGAAACACTAATTTTTTAGTGTTTTTTTAATTTTGCTTATTTACAAGCACCCCAATTTCTTATATTATAATGGTAAGCAGTGGTACATTGTGGTGGAAAGTGGGGGATTTAAAATGTTTATGGGCGAATTTCATCATAATATTGATGAAAAAGGACGAATCATTATTCCCGCTAAGTTTCGTAATGAACTAGGGGATAAGTTCATAATTGCACGCGGCATTGAAAAATGCATAACCGTGTATTCTGAAACTGAGTGGAATAATATTGTATCCAAACTAAAAACTCTACCTTTTACTAAAAAAGATGCCCGTACATTTACAAGATCTCTATTTTCTGGTGCTACTGAATGTGAGTTCGACCGTCAAGGCCGAATAAACATTACCTCCCCATTGGTTAGTTACGCCGATTTACAAAAAGAATGTGTCGTAATCGGCGCTAACGACCGTATTGAAATATGGTCAGAAACCAATTGGAATCAATTCTTCGAAGATAATGCTGAAAAATTAGATGAAGTTGCTGAACACTTATTTGCGGATGGCGATTTTGAATGAAACATTATAGTGTCTTAAAAGAAGAAGCCATAGCTGGCTTAAATATCCGACCTGATGGAATTTATGTTGATGCTACTTTAGGATATGGTGGTCATAGTAGTGCCATTCTTTCTAAATTAACTACTGGTCATTTATATGGCTTTGACCAAGATAGTGAAGCTATCAAATATTCGACCAATCTTCTTTCCCAGATTAGTCCCAACTTTACCTTGATTCATACTAACTTCGTAGAATTAAAAAAATATCTTCCCGAACCAGTAGATGGTATAATCTTCGATTTAGGTTTATCAAGTCCCCAAATTGATACCATTAATCGCGGCTTCAGTTTTATGAATGATGCTCCTTTAGATATGCGAATGAATCAAGAAGATTTACTTACTGCTCAAGATATTATTAATAATTATTCAGAAGAAGAATTAACTAAAATATTCTTTACCTATGGTGAAGAAAAATTATCTAAAAATATTGCTAAAAAAATAGTTAGTAATAGAAAAACTAAACTAATTACTACAACTAAAGAACTAGTAAATATTATTGCTGAGGCAGTTGGTGCTAAATACTTTAATACGCATCATCCCGAACGCCAAATTTTTCAAGCCATTAGAATTGAAGTTAATAGCGAGTTAAAGGTTTTAGAAAGCGTCTTACCTGATGCAATCGATATCTTAAAACCTGGTGGTCGTCTTTGTGTTATAACTTTTCATTCCTTAGAAGACCGAATAACTAAGCAAATATTTAAAAAATATAGTGAAATAGACGATTTAGTAAAAGGTTTACCAATTATTCCTCAAGAATATCTTCCCAAAATTAAATTAATAAATCGTAAACCAATCTTACCAAGCGTCGAAGAAATAAATGCCAATTCGCGTAGTAAAAGTGCTAAATTACGAATTATAGAAAGGATTTAGAATATGAAAAAAACTAAAAAAAATAAAATCTATGGAGAAAAATTAATAGTTGTTACTATTGCTGCCTTATTAATCCTTCTACCAGTCATTAATGTCTATTCTAAAGCTATGGTATCCGAAACTAATATCAAGGTAGAACAATTAAAAAGTAAAATTGAATACCAAACTAATATTAATGAATCAATAGATATGAAAATTAGCGAATTAGCTAGTCTAGATAAAGTCCAAGCTATTGCAAACGAACTTGGTTTATCTTATAATAATGATAACATTAAGATAGTTGCTGAAAAATAGTAAGGAGAACAATATGAAAAGAAGGAAAAATACAATTGTTACTAATCGTTTAATAATTATTTGTATTTTTCTTTCTTTTTTATGTATTTTTTTAAAACTATGTTTTGTTGTTCTAAGTCCTACCGTCGATGGTAAAAATCTTGCTGAATTTGCATCTAATCGTAATACCGTTACTCAAACATTGTATGCCACAAGAGGTAATATTTACGATGTAAATGGTGAGCGTTTAGCCCAAAGTGTTAATTCTTATACTGTCATTGCTTATCTCGATAGTCGGCGAACTACCAATCCTAAAAAGCCTCAACACGTTGTCGATAAGGCAAGAACAGCTAAAGAACTAGCACCCATCCTCAATATGGATGAAAATCGTATATTAGATTTACTTAATCAAGAAGGCTTATACCAAGTTGAATTAGGACCTAATGGTCGTGGTATAACTGAAATTACAAAAAGTGCTATCGAAGAATTAAATCTTCCAGGCATTGACTTTATCGCTTCTTCCAAAAGATATTATAATATGGGTGCCTTTGCACCATATATCGTCGGTTATGCCCGGAAAAATGATGAAGGAAAAATCGTCGGCTATATGGGTATAGAAAGTTACTTTAATGAAGAATTAACTGGTACTGATGGCATTCACGTTTATCAAAGAGATGCCTCTGGTTATCAAATACCTAATACCGAAGCCACTCTAAATCTTCCCGTAGCTGGTAAAGATATCTATCTAACTATCGATAATAAAATCCAATTATTTGCGGAAAATACCATCACCAATATTGTCAATAGTGCTGAAGTTGAAGCTGTTTACTTATCAATTATGGATGGTTATACCGGCGCAATCTTAGCTACCGCTTCAAGTCCATCCTTTAATCCTAATACCTTAGACATTACGGAATATTTAAATCCTTTAACCAGTATTACTTACGAACCAGGTAGTACAATGAAAATATTTTCTTTTGCTGCTGCTATGGAAGCCGGTATTTATGATGGCGATGCTCTTTATGATTCCGGAACTATCAAAGTTGATGATTATACTATTAAAGACTTTAATGGTGTTGGTTGGGGCCGTATTTCCTATGACGAAGGATTTACTCATTCCTCAAACGTTGCCGCTACCCATCTAGCCTTAGAATTAGGTGCTGATCGTCTTACAGACTATTATAAGTTACTTGGTTTTGGTTCCCCAACCGGTATTACTTTACCAAATGAAGTGGCTGGTAAAATATCAATGCAATATCGTACTGAAATTGCTACTGCATCTTTCGGTCAAGGTATTACTACCACCCCAATTCAAACACTTCAAGCTCTTTCATTTCTCGTTAATGATGGTGTTATTGTTAAACCATATATTGTCGATAAAATGATTGATAGTAGTACTGGCGATGTCGTCCTTCAAAATACTAGAACTGAATTGCGAAGAGTAGCTTCCCATGAAACTACCGTTCACGTTCAAAAAATAATGCGTGAGACAGTCGCTGCTGTCGGTCGTACCGACGCTTATCGCTACGAACCATCAACCGTTCACGTTATGGGTAAAACCGGTACTGCTCAAATTGCTGAAAATGGTCGCTATCTAACTGGTACCTATGATTATATCAACTCCTTCGCTGGTGTATTTCCTTATGAAAACCCTCGTTATATCATCTATGTTTCCCTTAAAAAATATCACTATCCGAATGTTCGTCCTGCCGCTGAAGCCGTTGCTGATTTAATTGCTGAAGTAGCTAAATATAAAAATATTGAAACTGTTACTCCAGAAACTGAAAATACTTCCATCATCGATATTCCTTCATATTTAAGTTTAAATGTTGAAGAAATCGAAGAAAAATTAAAAGCTCAAAAATTAACACCTATAGTTATCGGTAATGGTAAATATATAATCAGACAATATCCAACTAAACAAAAAATCTTAATTGGTACCAAAGTTTTCTTATATACCAATGGTAATGAAATAAAAATGCCTGATGTCACCGGTTGGAGTCGTAACGAAATAATTACTTTTTGCAATTTATTAAATCTCAAATATACTATTAGTGGTTATGGAACAGTAGGTAAAATAAATATTGAACCTGATACTATTATTACACCTGATACTACTTTAGAAATAATCCTTGGTGAAATACCTGAAACTAATAGAGATTCACCAGAAACCAATTCGTAAAATACCAATTTTTGGTATTTTTTTAAACTTTCTTAAACTCCCCAATTTAGTGTCAATACTTAACACAAATATAACGTAAAAGTGTCAAAAAATGTCAAAATTTTAACTTTTTTTAAGAAATTTGCAAAAAATTAGAGGAAATCGGCAACTTTTTTATAATAAAAGTAGTGAAAGGATGATTTTAAATGAAAAAAATATTTTATTTTTTAACCCTCTTATTTGGTCTTTGTACCATCCAAGTAAAAGCGGAAAAATTTAATGGTACAATTTATACCGATAATTACATTATTGGTGAATATCTCAAAATAGAAAGTCCAAGTTTAGGTATGAAATATCTTACCGGTCAGTTCATTAGAAGAAGTACTGATGGCGAATTTGTCTACTGCCTAGAACCCTTCATCTTAGTAGATGACTCAGCTGAATATGATCTATATACTAGCAACTATGCGCAAGTCTTAAATTTCTCTGAAGAAACTTGGAATTATATTTCCACTTTAGCTTACTATGGTTATGGCTACAAAGATTCTAGCTATGATCACACTGCCGACAAATGGTATGTTATAACACAACTCCTAATCTGGCGTTCCGTCGTTACCGATGGCAAAATCTATTTTACCAAAACCTTAAATGGGGTAGAAGACAAAGATAAATATCAAACCGAAATTGCCGAATTAGAAAAACTTGTGACTGAACATCAAAAGCTTCCTAATATCACCATTGCTGACCCACTAAGACTCCAAGATGAAATAACCATAACTGACGATTTACTAAGAAACTTCCGAGTTAAATCAAGTACTAACACCAACGTAAAAATTAATGACAATACTATTACTATTAAACCAACTGGTCTTGGTCCAAACTCCTTTAATCTTACTAGAAAAGGAATTTATAATAAAAATTCTATTCTTTATTATTCAGCCAATTCCCAAAAAGTCTTTAGTGTTGGTGATACTTCCTATGTTACCCTAAAAGTTAGATATAATTGTGTGGAACCTTATGTTGCCGTTTCTAAAGGTGATCACTATACTCAAGCACCTCTAGCCAATGCTACTTTCGGTATCTATAACATAAATGATGAAAAAATTGGTACAATGACTACCGATGCCACCGGTTTTGCTAAATTTACCGATTTTGCTGACTACGGCAAATACTATGTCATCGAAGAAATTGCTCCAGCTGGCTATCAATTAGATAAGACAGTATACTCTTTTGAACTAACTAAACAATCATATGCTGCTTATTTCTATATCTCCAACCTCCAGTTAAAAGGACACGTTAAGATTAAAAAAATTGATAGCTTAACTTACGAACCTATTCCTGATACTACTTTTAGTATTTATAACGAAAAAGATGAACTTATCTTCACTCTCTCAACCGATGCAAAAGGGGAAATCAATATCCGGGATTTATTAGCCGGAAGTTACTACATCGTTGAAGATATCCCAAATCCCAAATATTTACCCAATGATACTAAATACTGGTTTACTATCGACGAACACAATGCTTTAGTAGAAATTCTAATTACCAATGAACCAATTGTTAAGCCAGAACCGGAAATCCCCGATATCGAAATTGTTCCTCAACCTGAAGAACCCGTCCCAACTGATCCCATCCCCGAAGATGACCCAATACCTGAAGAAGACCCAATACCTGAAGAAGAGACCATTATAAATGTCCCAGATACCTTAGCTAGTCAAATGAGCTTTCTAGGTTTTGGCTTATTAATCCTTGTTTATGTTTATAAGAAAAATATTTAAATTCCTTGGTCTTTTCTTCATAATTCTCTCACTTTCTTTAACCATATCTAGTACTGTCCAAAGTCACTATCAAGAAAAACAAGAAACAAAGCTTATTGATACTTTCTTTGCCGAAAAAACACCAACCCAAGAAGTTCCTGATTCAGCAAGTCCTATCCTTATGGTCCTAGAAATTCCTAAAATAAAGCTTCGTAAACCCTTATATTCTCTCACAAGCCCCCAAAACAATGTCGACAAAAATATCGAAATCTTAACGCCTTCCAAAATGCCTAATGAACCAAACAGCAACCTTATTTTAGCTGGTCATAGTGGTAATGCCCAAAATGCTTATTTCAATGATTTAGATAAGCTTTCCCTTAATGATGAAATAATAATTTACTATGACAAAGTCTACTATTACCAATTAACAGATATCAAAGAAATCCCTAAAACTGGTACGATGAGCGTTAATCTAAACCCAGACATTAATCGCCTAACTTTAGTGACCTGCAAAAAGAATGATCTCCATACTCAATTAGTCTTTACCGCCACACTATCTAGTACTAAAAAGCTTCCTAACTAAATAAAATATACCTAGGAGGCTTCCTATGTTTCAAAAAACTAAAGATATCCGCATTAAAATTTCTCTTATTATCGTTTTAATTTTGATTATCGCCGTCATAGTTCGTGTATTCTATATTCAAATTTTCAAATATGACGAATTAAACGAATTAGCCGAAGGCTTATGGAGTAGGAATCTTCCGATTACGGCAGACCGTGGCTTAATTACCGACCGTAATGGTAAAATCTTAGCTACCAATATAACTACCACCTCCTTAGTTCTTATTCCAAATCAAATTCAAAATAAAGAACAAGTAGCTAAAGATTTAGCAGAAATTTTAAATGCTGATTATAACGCAATGCTTGCTCATGTTAATAAAAAAACCTCCATTGAACGCGTCCATCCCGAAGGCCGCCAACTTAGTTATGAAATTGCCGAAAAAATTGATAGTTTAAATTATGATGGAGTTTATCTATTACGTGAATCTAAAAGATATTATCCATATGGCGAATTATTATCCCATACTCTCGGTTACGTTGGTATCGATAACCAAGGTTTATCAGGTATTGAATTAGAATATGATGATTACTTAACTGGTAAAAATGGTGCCATCAAATACTTTTCTGATGGCAAAGGCCATCGTCTAGAATTATCAGAAATATATGAAGCCCCAACTAGTGGGGTAGATGTCGCTTTAACCATCGATTTAGATATTCAACTAGCTGTAGAAAAAGAATTAGATAACGTCGTCAGTAAATATAATCCCGAACAAGCTTTAATTTTAGTTATGGATCCTCGCAATGGTGAAATTCTCGCTATGGCATCCCGCCCAACATTTAATTCCAATTATTATTCTCAGTATAGTACCGAAATTATTAATCGTAATCTACCTATTTGGATGACTTATGAACCAGGTAGTACCTTTAAAATTATTACTTTAGCTAGCTCCATCGAA
>CANQIR010000023.1 GCA_947624095.1 uncultured Bacilli bacterium | reverse complement strand
CTATACGCATATCATTAATATTTTGCAAACGTAATAAGGCATTTAAACTATCTACGTTAAGAGTTACAACTGGATCATTCTTTTGAGCTAAATAGGTTTCTACGGGGACTTCACCGAGGATTACACGGACATCGACTCTTTTTTTAACTAACTCGCCAGCATTTTCACTAACTAATACAATGATATCTTTTTCATCTTCGTAGTAGTAATCTTTAATAAAATCTGGGTCATCATAATCATATATAGCACACAAATCAGTAACAGGATAGATATTATCAATAACATAGGTTGATTCATTTATTGCAGCAAAGGTATCAGCTATGGGATAGTTTTCAGTACTAACAAACATATTCCCTTCTCTATAGCCGCTCATAATACCAACTGGTCTTAGGATAATATGATTATCTGCTACATTTTGTTTTAGATATTTAATACCATATTCTATTTCTTTAGCCATTTTAATCACCTTTTCACAATGGTATTTATTATAACTTATATGGGGATTAAAAGTAAATATTTTGGCAAAGAAAAAGCAAATATTTGTTACAGTTCAGACTAAAGAACAACAAAAACTAGGTAGATTACAATTCTATCTGTTTTTTTATACTAAAATAGGTTGCTTATTTAAAAGTTTTATCAAAGCATCATATAAATTAATATTATTTTTTTGATATGTTGAAATACAACTTTTAGTTATTGCATAATTTGTTGCTCCTTCTATACTTCTAAATTTTCCTATCTTTTGTTTTATTTTTATTCCCCTTAAGTCTGCTTCTGCTCGATTATTTGAAAATGGTACAAAAAATTTCTTTAAAAATAATAAATGATTATCTACATACTTTATCAATCTATTTATTAGATTCAATTCGTCTTTTTTATATGCATTTATATTTAAATCTTTTACCCTTTCTTTCTTCCCATCATCTAATATTTTTAAATATTTTTTCTTAAATTGCTTGAATTCATAATCAGATATTTTCTCTTTTTTATTCTCTATAAGTATTTCCTTTGTTTTTTTCATATCTAATAATAAATCCTTTAATTCTTTAGCCCATTTGTGATTAGTGAATTCAGTTACTGCATTAAGATATCTTAGTATATGAGCATTGCATTCAGCATTATCTATTCCATAATTATAATACATAATATAATGGTCGTGTACTATTATTCCTTTATATGATTTTAAAAAACCAAATTCATCAATGGCATCACTGCTTCGATATTTTGTGACATATTGTAATGTATGAAAACCATCAGAAATATTGTGAAGATAATATTGCTTACCATCTATCTTAATTGGACTTTCATCGACATTAACTACTAAACTATTCATTAATTTTTCTTTTATATGTTTATACTCTGTACTTAAAAACATATTAGCGATATTATTACTCCAAGAATATAAAGAACCTTTGGAAATTTTTAAATTGTTTCCAACAGTATCATATATAAATGATTGGATTCCATCAAAAGACATATATTTTTGACCTAATAAGCATTCTATTGCTTTAATATTATTTCCATATATTACTGGTACTTTTGTTATATTTAAACTTTTATTAGGATATATTATATGTTTTTTAACTATTCTTTTTAGTTCAATATCATACTCATATTGAATAATAGGTTTTAAATTTTTATTAGTGGCATTCTTATTTTCTTCAATAATAATTACTTCATCTATTTCATTATTTTTTATCATTTTTTCTATTGCTTCATTAGTTAAAGTTCTTCCTATATGACCTTTTTGTCCACCTTTTGGTTTATTGGATTTTTCTCTACTATTTGTAATTACTTTTTTATATCCATTGGTACTAGAAGGTTTGTTAGAATTAGAACTGTTCTTTTTATTATTGTTTTTTAAACGTTCTATTTCTAAAATTAGTTCTTGAATTTTTTCTTTATCTTTATTATGATTATCTCTTTCTTGTTTTAATTCAGCTCTTAGAAGTGACATATCAACAGACATAATATGAATAGTTTCGTTAGCTTTATCTAATTTATTACTTATTTCTTCAAATTGCTTATAAAAATCTTTCATATAGTTAGTTGACATAAAATCACATACCTTATATAAATATTTTATCATTTTTAAGCTATATTTCCCAGAAAAATCGTTGAAAGTTATTAACAAATTTTAGGTATTTATCAACATCCAAAAAATTCAGACTTTTATTTCTTTAGTCTGAACTGTAACAAATATTTAATTTGCTAAAAGGTCATTAATTCCGTTTCTTTTTCTTTTAATTTTTCATCAACGATTTTATTATACTTGCCGATTAGTTCTTGAACTTCATCTAAAAGTTTCTTTTCTTCGTCTTCAGTATGTTCTTCTTTTTTGATATCGTTATTGGCATCTTGTCTGATATTACGAAGAGCTACTTTAGCTTCTTCAGCGAGTGATTTAGCTTGCTTAACGTAATCTCGACGACGTTCTTCTGTTAAATCAGGAACTGTTAAGATGATTATTTCACCATTGTTTACTGGCGTAATACCAATATTGGCTTCGTTAATAGCTCTTTCAATGTCTTTTAGACAACCACGATCAAATGGCTTAATCATTAATTGTTTAGCTTCAGGTACCGTGATATTTGCTAAAGACTGAATTGGCGTTGGAGTTCCATAATAATTGGCATTAATACCATTTAACATACTTGGATTAGCTCTGCCAGCTCGAATATTAATAAATTTATTTTCTAAGGATTCAATAGTTTTAAGCATTTTTAATTCTATAGTATTATCTAACATAATTTCCCTCTTTCTTATTTAATTATTATATCTTCATTATAATCCTGCTCAGTTGTAATTACAATAATATTTGCGACTAGTTCACCTTTTTTGGTTAGATAGATAGCATAATCACCATTTTTAATAGCATTTTTAGTAGCTTCGGCATCGACAATGGCCATTTCAGGATCTAAATTAGCTTTAAGTTCATCGACATATTTAGTAAGTTTATCTTCTACTTCTTCTTTAGTGATATTTTTTTCTTTTAGAAGATTTTCAGTACTAATTAAAGAACCATTATTTAAATTAAAGATATAAGGAGATAATTTATGAGGTCCACCTGTACCATAGCAGTTATAAGAAATTTCATCAACTAATAAAATTAATTTATCTTTGACTGGGTAGTAGTCATAATCATAAAAAGTGGCACTATAGATATCATCTTCATCGAAAAGTGGTGGATTGTCTTCATCAATTTCTTCTTCACTAATATGTTTAATAGTCTTAGATAATTCGGCAGAGCGTTTATTAATGGCTTCTGCGGTATTAGAAGCATCAGTACTATCAATATTGATATGAATATTTTGATAAATAATATTTAAATGACTAGATGCTACTTCTTGGTCACTGTAATAAATATAATCTTTTTCGGTTTCTTTTTTGATAGCGGTGTATGGGGAATTAGTTGATTTGTTTTCTTCTTTATTTTTTTGAGTAATAAGAAGATAGCCGCCAATAGCAATAACTAAGACGATAATAGTATAGATAATTATACTTAGTTTATTATTTTCTGGTGTTTCCATATGGCCTCCTATAATAGACGATAATTATTCATAATAGTTACTTCAAATGATGAGATATTTTCACTTGTCCAGTAATTTTCTGGAGTATATTTACTACTAATAATAGCAGTTGTGTTATCGATAGCGAGTATTTTACCTTCTTTTAAGAAGATAGTCATTGGAGTAAAAAGATTATCACAACTAATATCGGTACAGATTAATTCATCAGTTAATTTAGTAGTTAAGGCTTGATAATAACGATTTTTAGCTTCTTTAGCTCTTTTGATATTGTAATAATTAATTGTTTCTATATTACTTAGATTAGCGGCTTCATTTAGGTATTTGGCATAGGCTTGACTATAAGCGGAAGTAGGACTAGCAAGAAATAAAATTCCAGTACCATTATTGAGAAAGGATTCTAATTCGGAATTATCGAGGTAATTGAAGATATTGTCTTTGGGAATATCAGGATATTCAGTGCTAAATTTTTCGGCGTCAGTTAAACTAGCATCTTTCTTGTATTCTTTACCACCAATATATATAAAACCAGCTAACATGATAATAAGTAGTAGAACTTCTATGGACTGTTTAATACGGTTATTCATACTATCACTCTTTCAAAAATATTATATCATGATTAACTGGATTATGGGAAATAAAAAAAGACACTTGTCATCAAGTGCCTGATTATTTACTAGCATTTACTTGAGCCATAACTTCTTCAGCAAAGTTATCGTTACGTTTTTCCATACCTTCGCCAACTTCATAACGAATAGCACTAATTAAAGTACCTTTATTATTTGTAACATAGGTATTAACGTCAATGTCACCATCTTTAATGAATGCTTGAAGAGATAGACATACTTCTTTATAGAATTTATTGATTCGACCTTCAACCATTTTAGCAGCAATATCAGCTGGTTTGCCTTCGTTCATTGCTTCGCTTGTTAAAACTTCTTTTTCTCTAGCAACAACATCTTCTGGAACGTCTTCTTTGAAAACATATTCAGCTTTCATAGCAGCAGATTGCATAGCAACATCTTTAGCTACTTCTTCATTAGCTCCATTAATAACGGTTAAAACAGCGATTTTACCACCCATATGGAGATAAGCACCAAAGTTATCATCAGCATTTTTAGTAACAATTTTAAATCTTCTTAAAGATAATTTTTCACCAATTTTAGCAGTTTTAGCAACGATAAGATCGTTAACTGTTCCTTCGCTTGTAGGTAATGCTAGGGCTTCTTCAAGAGTAGTAGCATCACTTTTTAAGATGGCACCACCAATTTCATCAATCATACCTTTAAATTCGGCATTTTTACTAACGAAATCTGTTTCGGAATTTACTTCTAAGATAACTGCTTTATTGCCTTCAATATAGATATTAGCTAAGCCTTCGGCAGCAATACGGCTTTCTTTTTTGATAGCTTTAGCTATACCTTTTTCTCTTAGCCAGTCGATAGCTGCTGTTAAATCACCATTAGTTGCTTCTAAAGCTTTTTTACAGTCCATCATTCCAGCACCAGATTTTTCACGTAATTCTTTTACTAAGCTTGCACTAATCATAATATATTCTCCTTCTTATTATTTAGTTAAAATAGCGATTAATTCATCTTTTTTCATAGTTGAATAACCTTTAATTCCATGTTCTTTAGCTATTCCTTTTAAATCTGCTAAAGTCTTGCTAGAAAGATCTTGATCTTCGCTAGAAGTTTCTTCTACTACTTCTTCAACAACTTCTTCAGTTGTTTCTTCTTTAGCAGGAGATTCTTCTTTTACTTCTTCTGTTTTTTCAGCTTTAACTTCTTTTTTAGCAGCTTTTTTATCTTCTTCAGTTATGAAATCTAAAATTTCTAAGTTTTTAGCTTCACAAATTGCGTTACCTAATACACCAAGAACAACTTTGACAGCTCTTACAGCGTCATCATTACCAGGAATTACGTAATCAACATCATCTGGGTCACAGTTAGTATCAACGATACCAAATACTGGAATGTTTAATTTACGAGCTTCCCGAATGGCATTGATTTCTTTTTTAGGATCAACAATAATCATTGCTTGTGGTAGTTTGTACATTTCACGAATACCACAAAGAACTTTATTTAATTTTTCATATTCTTTCTTTAAACCAATTACTTCTTTTTTAGGTAATACTTCAAATGTACCGTCAGCTTCCATCTTTTCAATTTCTTCTAATCTTTTAACTCTTCTTCTAATTGTACGGAAGTTAGTTAATGTGCCACCTAACCATCTTTCAGTTACGTAGTAAGAACCAGAACGTTCAGCAGTTTCTTTAGCTGCTTCGTTAGCTTGTTTTTTAGTACCAACGAATAAGAATGTTCCGCCATTATCAGCGATACGCTTAATTTCAGCATAAGCTTCCTCAATTTTTTCTACTGTTTTTTGTAAATCGATGATGTAGATATCATCTCTAGTTGTGAAGATATACTCCTTCATTTTGGGGTTCCATCTTTTAGTCTGATGACCAAAGTGAACTCCTGCTTCAAGTAAATAACTTAATGAAACAACGGCCAAAAAAATACCTCCTTCGTTATCCATCTATTTGCTTCATCTTTTAGTCCCACCTCTTCGGCACTCGGGAGCTAAAATCCACAAATATGTCTATTTGCTTTTTATAAGCCAATGGTATTGTACCAAAATTTGGGAATAATAACAAGTATTAATAATGGAATATTTGTTCTTTATCCTTAACATATTTTATGCAGTTGCCGCGCATTATACTTAGATCTTGAGTGAAACCTAATTTAGTAAGGGTTTCGCTACTGATATTAACTCCCCATAAAGTAATATTAGTTCGGCCAAGGCCCGCTAAATGGTGGAGAATGTCAGATAAAAATTCAGTTTCACTAAAGGCAATATTTTGATTACTCGGTATTTGATAGTGGAATAAACTGATAGTTGTTTCTTCACCACTTTGGTGATTAGCAGTTGGCATTATTTGGTTAGTATCGGCAACAGCACTTAAAATGAGATTTCCTTCATCATTAACTAAGCCATACATATAGGAAGATTGGCTTATCTTTTCACTAGCAAAATGAAAAAAAGAATTAATAGGTTGAATATCACCTTGATGTTTATAGACGGGTATGTCAGGTGATAAAGCAAGTATTTCACCAAATAAGTGGTTGGCGAGAAGTTTATTTGAGCAAGTATTTTCAGCTTCAATAGTGTCAATTCCTAAAGACGCAATATGACTAGCTACAGCGGGAATTAATTCCATAGTTTGTAGATGCCGATTGCGCAAGCTTGGTAAAGTAAACATTATGGTAATTTTAGCAACGGTCTCGGTTGATTTATGCAGAATATTAAAACCTAGGACAGCTACTAATTCTTTTTGAAGTTTAATACCATAGATAATAATATTATGTCCTAATTCTTGATTTAGGTAATCAGTTAAATCTGCTAAGAATTTGGGAGTATATATTTCATAGTTACGAATTAATTCAAGTTTTTTTAGTTTAATAATACTAGGAATATCATCCTTAGTTAATAAAACGGGATCCATTAACGATGGCCACCTCGAATACTAGGAACTGAATTATAGATGGTATTAGCTATTAAAACGATAAAGCGGGAAAAGAAAAGAATAGCGAATAAGACAAAGTAGGTTGTTATAAGTTTATGCGTCTTGAAGTAAAAAATAAGCGGAATTATGGCAACGATTATAGTAAAAACCATAACAAAAATATTAAGATTTTTGATTTTACTTTTTCTCTTGGGGTCTCGATTATCGTGAAAACTAGAGATAAATAAATATAAAGTAATAACTGCAAAAAGCATAATACAAACTAAATTATCCCGATATTTGGCAAAATAAAGGAATATTAAAAATAAAAAGAGTGTTTCAAAACGAAATATTTTGAAGATACTTTTTTTAAACCAATCAAAAGTTATGATTCGATTATTAACTTCAACAATAGTATTTAAACTATATTTTAGATAGCATAATATCCATGGTATAAAACTTATGATTATTAGGAACTTTTCCATACTAATCCCCTCTTGCTTAGAACATTATACTATATTTTTAATAAATTGGGTACTATTTTAATTTAATATTAGTATGGTATTTTTGATTTGACTCTTTTAAAAGGTCTAATACTAAGGCTCTTGCTGTGCTGTCGTAGCCTAAAAGACTTAGTTCAATATTGTTTATACCATAGTCATCTAAGATACGGAAAAGACGTTTTCTTAGTTTCATAATACTTACTTCATCAATTAATTCGTCAATATTTATGTAAAGAGTTTCATTTGTATAATAGATATCCATTTATAATCACCAGATATATTATAAGATTTCTGAAATTATTTTGGGGGATTTCGACAACATTTGTCAAAATTAGTAAAGGTAGTTAAAAATTTATGCTATAATGGTTACGGTGATAGTTATGAGATTATTTTTAAGTGTGTTGGTTTGTAAAATTGTAACTAAGATTTGTAAGCTATTTGGGAAAAATGGTAGTGTATTTCCTGGATTGATAATATATGATTATATAGATAAGCATGTTTTGACGAAGATTAAATATCCAAAATATGTTATTGCAGTTACGGGTTCTTCTGGTAAGGGTTCAACTACGGAGTTAATTGCACATATTTTAAAGGAGAATGGTTTTGATGTCGTCTACAATGTAGATGATAGTAATGGAATATTAGCAGCAATGACTTTGATATTAAATAATTCAACTTTGCGAGGAAAGTTTAAACACGAAGTATTGTTATTAGAGTGTGATGAAAGACATTTAAAGTTAATATTTGAAAAGAGTCAAATGACACATTTAGTTATTACGAATATTACTAGAGATCAGCCAAGTAGACACGGAACTTATGAAGTAGTATTTGCAGATATTGTAAGTACGATTAATGATAAGACCAAGTTAATTATCAATGGTGATGATCCAATGGTAAGTAGATTAAGAAGTAAGTATCAAAATGTAATAACTTTTGGGATTGATAAGACGAGTGATTCTTATAAAAAGTATACTCTTAATTGTGTAGATTTTCAGTATTGTCCAATATGTCATAAAAAATTAAAATATGATTATTATCATTATGGACATTTGGGAAAGTATCATTGTCCTAATCACGACTATGATAGAGATCCGATTGATTATGAAGCTAGTAAAGTAAGAATTCACGACCATAAAATGAAGATTAATGGAGAAGATGTTTATCTAAATAAAGATGTATTGTATGCGGCTTATTATACGGTAGGTGCTTATGCAACGTGTAAAAGTATAGGTCTTAGTGATGAAGGGATTATTAAGGCAATTAATGTTCACAAGATGGAAACTAAACGGGGTAAGAGCTATAAACTTGATGATCGAGATATTATTATGTTAGAAAGTAAGAATGAAAATAATTTGAGTTATTATCAGTCTTTGAAATATATTAAAGATACTTTGGGAAAGAAAAGTATTATTGTAGGATTTGAACACGTTAGTACAAGACATAAACATCGGGATATTTCTTGGTTATATGATATTGAGTTTGAAATGTTGAATGATAAATCAGTAGATAAAATATTATGTGTCGGAAAATTTCGTTATGATGTTGCTACTAGATTGGAATATGCAGGAATACCAAGTAATAAGATTATATTAGTAGATGATTTAGATACAATAGTAGACATAATGAGGAATAAAACTAAAGGAACTATATATACTATGATGTGTTTTCATATGGTAAAGATGTTAAAGAAGAAATGGGAAGGTGTTATTCATGAAAGTAATTAAGATAGCTCATTTGTATTATGATTTAATGAATCTATATGGCGAAAATGGTAATGTTAGGGCTTTAGTTAAACAGATTGAAGGACAAGGTATCAAGGTAATTGTCGATTTTAAAAGTCTTGAAGAAGAGATTAATTTTAGGAAATATGATTTTATTTATATTGGTTCTGGAACAGCGGAGAATGCTTTGTTAGTGCTTAAGGATTTAAAAAGATATCAAGATGAGTTGAAAGAGTTTGTTAAAGATAATAAGTATTTATTAGTAACTGGAGATACAGTAGCCATATTTGGGAAGAAATATATTTATAATGATGAAGAATATGAAGGATTAGATATTGGAAATTATATTGGTAAACAAATTGATTTTAGAATTATTGGTGAGCAATTTTATTCAAGTAATTTAATTAATAAAGATATTATTGGAATGCAAAATAGAGAGACTGTTTTAGATGGGATTGAGGAAGGTATTTTTAGAGTAGATGTTGGTTCAGGATTTAAACCAAATTTAAAAGTTGAAGGGGTACGAGTAAATAATTTTATCGGGACATATTTATTGGGACCAATGTTAGTACGAAATCCTTATTTTACAGAGTATTTAGTTAAGAATTTATTAGCAGATATGAGTATTAAATATCATAAACATAAAGAAGATATTTCTTATACAGCTTATTGGAAGTTTTTAGAGAATTTTAAAAATACGGAAGAATATTAAGATGAGAACTTAAACTTAGATAAAATTATTTATCGCTAAGGATAAGTTCTTTTTTATGAAAAAAACTAGCGTTTGCTAGTTTATATTTTAACCGATTAGGAAGAAGGCGGCATAGATTAAGAAAGCAAGATAAAGGATTGTTACTATCCAACCATTTAGACGGTCTTTGAATTGGTCTTTGTTGGCAATACCTAAAGCCATTGTACTAAAGAAACCACCTACTAAACCACCAATATGAGCGGCATTATCAATACCGGATACAAGAAAGCCAAAGGCTAAATTGATAAGTATTACGGGAATTATTTGATTACGTAAAACACTGCCTAAGTATAAGCGATGATGGTAACCAAAATATAGTAAACAACCTAATAAACCGAAGATGGCTCCAGAAGCACCGACGGAAAGGTTACTGGTAAAGATCATCGACATTAAACTACCCGTAATTGCACTTACTAAATAAATTAGAAGGAATTTAGTTCTACCTAAGTAAGTTTCAACTTGGGAACCAATAATATATAGCGCATACATATTAAATAATAAGTGAAAGATATTGCCATGAAGGAAAGGACCAGTAATAATTCGGTAATACTCCCCTGCTCTAATGGCATTACCATAAACGGCAAAATTAGTAAGAATACCTTCATAATCATAGAAGCAACTAAATAAGAAGATTATTACATTGATGAGAATTAAAAGTTTAGTAAGAATGACTGGTTTAGGTTTAAAGGTTCTTTCTAATTTTTGATTATTTTCTTCAGTTTTACGATTGATATCACCAGTAATATGAATAATTAAATCGAGACCATCATCTTTCTTAATTATTTTATCACTAATATTAGGAAAGGCTTCTCTTAATAATTTATTATTATCTACATCATCTACTTTATCGATTTTGATAGCATCAATATTTTTGGATTTTAGAATATCTACTCCTTCATTAAGATTAATATGAATATTTAAAACATTCATAGATAAAGAAAGAGTTTTCTTTTTTATTTGACGCATAATATTTTTAGTTTTAAAAATATCAAAGCGGTATTGTTCAGCATTATGAATATAATTGGAATTAATACGAACTATTTTATAAGGTGCTTCATCATTTTCTAGCCAAACTTCATCGTGAACGCCTTGAACAATAATTGGGACATAGTCTTGCTCAGTGATAAAGTAATGGACTAGTTTCATAATAGTGGCATCTTTTGCTTCAATGGAAATGTTACTCATATTTGACCTCCAGTATATATTTTATAATATTTTTGTTATTTAGTAAAGTTTTGAATTATAGGGAATATAATTAGTAAGGAGATTTTATTAATGATTAAAATAATATTGGGAGTAAGTGTATTGGTACTAATATATTTTACTTGGCAGTTAGGAAGGAAGAAATTACTAAATAATGATCGATTATTTTTATTAATTTGTAATTATATATTATCTTTAGCGGTATTTATATTTGTTATTTGGCATTATGATAAATTATTGGGAATTCTTAGTGGTTTGTTTTTAAGTATTAATACTACTTTAATGATTTGGGATTTAAAAGATATTTTGAATAAGTATTTAGTATATGGCTATTTTGGGATGATTATATATTTATTGTGTTTCTTGTTCTAGTTCTTTTAAGTAGTTAGTAAATTCTACTGGTAATGGACAAGTAAAAGACATTGGTTCTTTAGTAATGGGATGAAGAAATTCCATACTACTTGAATGAAGAAATTGACCAAAAGAAGTACTGGGGCGATTATTATAGACTGGATCGTTATGAACAGGATAGCCAATATATTGCATATGAACTCTAATTTGATGAGTAC
>CANQIR010000022.1 GCA_947624095.1 uncultured Bacilli bacterium | reverse complement strand
GAAATTTCTCTCTCTACTACTTTTATTATAAAAAACTTTGCGATTTCCTCTAATTTTTTGCAAATTTCTTTAAAAAACTTAAAAAGTTGACACTTTTATGTCAACTTTTTAACTATTTTCGTTATTTTTTATCTTCCCTAAGAACAAATTCCACTATCAAAATTCAATTCACTACTACCTATATAATACCTATTTTTTTCGTCCTTACACAACAAAATATTAAAATCTTGATAACTATACAAAACATCATTTTTATCATCATAATCCACACTATCAGATTTTTCCAAAACATCATCAATAACTAATTTATCTGAATTAAGTAAAAATCCTAATTCATATACTACATCTTCGCTATATCTAGCCATAATCGTATTTTGACAAGCATCATATATCTCATAATTACTATCACTCTCTAAAAGTTTAAATCCATTATTAATACTACACTTATCTTTTGCAACAACTACCAAATCATAGTCATCATAAAGACTATGAGTAACTAACTTTGAATCTTTAAAAATTACAGTATAATTATCCCCTTCCTTTTCTAGCTTACTAACTCTCCCAATTACTATTGCATCATCATAAACTTCATAATTACTAAGCAACTCATTATTTCCATTAAATTCAAATTTCAAAGTAATATTATCCGCAAAAGTAACATAACCATTTATAGTTACCATATTAACTTCATAAGCTTTCATTTCTAAGGTCTCAATTCCCGTTATTCTACTAACCCTTCCTCTTATCTTCACAAACTTATTTTCCCATTCATCATAATTTCTCACTATTTGATTAATAAAAGCATTGCTTTCGTTTTCTTCCAAAGAATTATCATTACACAAATAATTTTTTCTATAAAAATTATCAACTTTTAAGTCATTATCGCAACTATATACACGATAAAAAAACGAATTATAACTAATAACTTGTTCATTAGTTACTTGTTTAATACTAAATACTGGTACTTTTTCCATATAGAAAGTAACTAAATAATCAACCCCCACGATAAATAAAAATATTACTACAATACTGATAATTGCTAACCACCATCTTTTTATAGCAATCGATCCACCCATCAAAATAACACCCAAGATTACTAATAACTTATTCATCACACGATTATCACTAATACTAAATCCTATACCAATCAATAAAAGACTTAATATTAAAAAACCAAATTTAATATACTTCCTATACTTCATTTTCTACCCTCCAATTATAGTATATCATGGAATTAACCTTTTTAAACCAAGAATAACAAAAAAAGACCACATTACGCAGTCTTTAAGTTACTAATTTATTAGTTAATAGCTTCTTTTAATTTGCTACCAGCTTTAAATGAAGCAACAGTTTTTGCAGGAATCTTAAGTGGTTGTTTAGTTAGAGGGTTAATACCTTCTCTAGCTTCTCTTTTTTTAGCACTGAAAGTACCAAAACCAACTAAAGCAACTTTTCCTTCCTTTTTAAGACCAGTTGTAATTCCTTCTAAAGCAGCATCTAATGCACGAGTAGCATCAGCTTTAGTTAAACCAGCTTTAGCTGCAATGAATTCAACTAATTCAGTTTTTCCCATAAATTTTACCTCCCATTGTAATATTTATTATAAGGATATTACCCTTACATACTAAAAATAGCATTTTTAATATTTAAAATCAAGAAAAATCAATGTCTTTTACACAAAATTGCATTTTTTCCCTATTTTTTAGGCTTTTTAAACGTTTTATAAGCATCTATTTTACATATTTTAAATTTTACTTGACTATTCTATTTCTTCAATTATATAATTTAAAAGGTGAAAATAAATTCACCACATTCGATCAGTATTTTGATTAGATAGTTATGTTCTAAATCAAAAATTATTAATTTTTACTAGGATGACAGTAAAAAGGAAGACTCATTGATCGAAGAAATTTCAGTATGATGTGCTAAGCTCAATACTTAGCACTATTTTTTTATTCAAAAACATTTGGCAATCCACCAAATGTTTAATTTTTATAAAACTATCGCTATTAAATTATTACTTCCCTTATTGACTATCTTTGTAACCGTACTACTTAATTTATATCTTGTATTATCTGGCATCATCGATAACTTAGCTTGAATTCCTTCTTTAACAATTTCATCTAAACTTCTACCAAATATTTCACTTTTCCAAATACTTTGAGGATCAGTTTCATAATCTTTCATTAAATAATTAATTAATTCTTTACTTTGTAATTCACTACCAATTATTGGTTCAAAAGTACTTTCAACATCTACTTTCATTAGATGAATAGAACTAGCAACTGCCTTTAATTTAACTCCATATCTACTACCTTGTTTAATAATTTCTGGTGTTTCTAATTTCATATCTTTTAAAGAAGGATATACAATTCCATAACCAGTACTCTTAGCCATTTTTAATGCCCCTTTAATTGATTCAAATTCTTCTCTTCCCTCTTTATAAGAAGCAAATATCCTTAACATATTAGCTTTCGTATTAACTTCTGTACCCATCATTTCTTTTAGTACTTCATTATATAATTCATCACTACTATCTAAATTAACATTAACAATACCAGTAGCAGTATCTACTTCACTTATATAAGCTTTACTAATATATTCACTATCTTCAAAATAACTAAGAATATTATCCACATCTTTTAATTTATTAATTGACACTACACTACTCTTAATTTTTTCAATATAATGTTTCTTTAAATAATGGTTATTACTTAAGACGTGTACCCATTCAGGAATACTTACACTAATATCCATTACTGGGAATTCATATAAAGCATTCTTTAATATTTCATATATTTCTCTTTCATTCATATTAATAACACTAATAGGTAATACTGGTACATCATAATTATTTCGCATTTCATTAGCTAAATTTAAAGTTTCCTCACTACTAGGATTAGCACTATTTAAAACTATTATAAATGGTTTACCAATTCCTTTTAATTCACTTACTACTTTTTCCTCTGCTTCTACATATTCATTTCTTTTAATTTCCCCAAAAGACCCATCAGTAGTAACTACAATACCAATAGTTGAATGATCCTTTATAACTTTTTCTGTTCCTACTTCTGCTGCTTCTACAAATGGAATATCCTCACTAAACCATGGTGTCTTTACCATTCTGGGGTTTCCATTTTCATCCTCATAGCCGCTCGCCCCTGGTATTACAAAACCAACACAATCAATAAGTTTAATATTCGTTGTAAATTCATCAATCTTAACCGTCGCTCCATTAGAAGGTACAAATTTAGGTTCTGTAGTCATTATCGTCTTACCTTGGGCACTTTGTGGTATTTCATCTAAACATCTTTTCTTTTCATATTCATCATCAATATTCGGTACAATTAAATTTTCAATAAATCGCTTAATAAATGTTGATTTACCTGTTCTAACTGCTCCTACTACACCTAAATATATTTCCCCATTCCCACGCTTTGAAATAGATTGAATAATATTATCGTTTTTCAATTTAATCCCTACCATTTCTAATTAACTTTATGTCAAATAAAAAAATATATGAAAATTAATCATATATTCTTTTAAAAATAACATCTTATAACTTAGTTTATAGAAACGTATACGCCATTCATATCATCATAATATGATTCAAGAGTACCATCATTAAAGAATATTACTCCACCTAGCCCATTAGCATTTATACTATAACTCTTAGATTGTGCTAACGTTACATCTCTAGTTGCATGTTGATATGTACCAAATATCTTGGCAGTTCCAGTTATTGATTTTTTAAAAAATGCACTATTGTACAATTCATAACCAGTTATATCACTACCATTTACTAGATTCATTGAAAAACCATAACCAGTCGTCCCATTAATTAAAATATTGGCACAATTATATGGATAATCTATTTTGTAGCTATTACTGCCTTTATAGTAAGTTTGGAGTCCACTCTCGCTATTAGCAACTAATGCCATTCCCTGCCCGCGCATTGCAAAAACATCATAAGATCTGGCCTTTGGAACGCCTTTCCATTTTAAAAACATATCCGCTTCATAAATTCCGCCCTCATCATAAACATACATATCTAATCTTTTATAAGATGTCTCGACATAAGCAACCGGTGATATACCGGCATTATTATCTATCATCGCCTTATCAAATTCTTCTTCTGTTATTTCTTCATTAACATAAACACCATCAAAATCTGTCGTTTTGACAAATACCGTACTTTCACCAACTAAATTTTTATTTGGATCCGGTTCAGCTGCTTGTACCATCAAAGGTAGACAACAAATCATACTAGCAAAAAATACAATTCCTTTTTTCATTTAACTCCTAATTTATTAATAAATCTAACATTGTATTTAATTTATCATTAATTAAAGAAAAATTTTTATTAAACTGACAATCACAATTTATGGGTATAGTTCCGTTATAAATCATTTGGCTATCTACAAACACTCTAGCCTTTTGGGATGCCATAGAAAAAATTATTTTAGCATCATTGCAACCTATGATAATTCTTACATCATCACTTATTTGAATTTTATATCTGCAAACATCATCTTCTTTAACATAAGTTTTAGATAACGAGTCATCATTAATCTCATCTTCTACTTCCATAAATCCATTAGCTAACAATTTATCTATCATTTCATCTGTTTCATTAAAGGATGTTTTAGAATCATTATTAATTTCTATCCTATCATCCTTTTGATTAAATAATTTATTATTTGCAAAATCCAAAGATACTAATAATTTACTTACTTTTTCTCTTTCTTCACCATCTATTGTCTTATAGTGTATTTCTATATATAAATTATTTTGAATTAAATCTTCGAATCTATCATTAAAATATTCTTCATAGCCAAATCCTTCATGAATATAAATGGGAGTATATAATCCATCAAAAATTACTATTTCATTATCATTATCTTTTGCATATATCCTAACATACATATTATTACTATCTATTTCTTCATCACCAATATACTTGATTTCACCAAGTTCAAATACATTTTTAACCATAGTTCTCATAAACGTACCATTAGTTATTTCAAAGTCTTCATCATTCAGCCTAATTCTATATAACCTTACCGAATTAAAAGTAGTAAAGAAATAGAATATTAATATAAGAAATATTATAGCTACAATAAATATTGTTAATAATTTATGGAATTTACCCGTATACTTCTTTTTTGATTCTTCAAGAGTTGTGATAGTCATCTTTTCAACTTTAGATTTATTAATATTTTCACTTTCTATTTTTTCACTCATTAACAATTCCGTTACACTTACACCTAAAGCTTCCGATAGAGGAAGTAGTAATGAGACATCAGGCATTCCTCTACCATTCTCCCATTTACTAACTGTCTTATTAGATATATGTAACTTCTTTGCTAACTGTATTTGAGTAAGATTCTTACTCGTTCTTAATTCGGTGATAAAATTACCAAATTTCAAATACTTAATCATAATACCTCTAATCCTTCATATATAATTATATCACCATACATTTAAAACGAATTCATAGTTTCGTTTATTCCTAATATTACTTCCACTTTCATAACGACATAAGCTTTATTAAAACTTAAATCGTTATTTACATCATCCATACTTCACTCCCTCTCTATCTTTTTCCTTCCTCTATCTTAGCAAATAAATATGCTTATAGCAAACTTTATTTGCAAAACAAATATAAAATATTACCCAATAAAAAAGCAATCTACGAAACATAGAAAGCTCAATTATATCGATTTTCTCCTTTAGAAAATCCCTACAATATTATTATTTTCATCTAAATCTATCTTTTCATAATTAGGAATCTTTGGTAATCCTGGCATTGTAATAATATTACCTAAATATACTGTAATAAACCCTGCTCCATTATATAGTTTAACATCTTTAACTGTTACACTATAACCTAAAGGTCTTCCTAACTTATCTTTATCATCTGATAATGAATACTGCGTTTTAGCAATACATATTGGTAATTTATCTAAGCCATTATTTTCTAAGATCTTAATTTCCTTTAAAGCTTTATCACTATAAGAAATATCTCCTGCTCCATATATACCTTTAACTATCTTATTTATCTTACTATCAATACTTTCTTTAACGTCATACAAGCTTGATTTTTTACTTGGCTTGTTAATAACTTCTAAAACTTTCTCTGCTAAATTAACTGCTCCAGCACCACCATCTATATAAGCTGTACTTACTTCTACTTCTACTCCATAAGATTTGCAATAATTTATTACTTCTTCTATCTCTTCTTCATAATCATTACTATACTTATTAATACATACTACTATATTATCAGTAAACTTCTTCAAATTATCTAGATGTGCTTCTAAATTAGCCATTCCTTTTCTTAAAGCATCTAAATCTAAATCACTAATATCTTTTGCATAACCATTATATTTTAAAGCTTTCATAGTTACAACAAGTACTACTGCATCAGGATAAATATCATTTAATCTACACTTTATATCCAAAAATTTAAGTGCTCCTAAATCCGCTCCAAATCCCGCTTCCGTAATGACATAATCACTTAATCTTAAACCAAGTTTAGTTGCAATAATACTATTACAGCCATGCGCAATATTAGCAAAAGGTCCCCCGTGAATAATAACTGGATTATTTTCTAGTGTCTGAACTAAATTTGGTTTAATAGCATCCTTAAGTAATACTGTCATTGCTCCATTAACTTTTAAATCTCTCGCAAATATTGGTTTTCCATCTACTGAATAAGCTATTAAAATATTCCCTAACTTTTCTTTTAAATCAACTATATCTTTCGCTAAACAAAATACTGCCATAACTTCACTAGCTGCTGTAATATTAAATCCCTCTTTATGCTCATTATCGCCAACACTAACTATGATATTCTTTAAAGCTCGATCATTAACATCCATACATCTTTTAAATTGAATATTATTTATATCAATCTTTAACTCATTGCCTTGTTTAATATGATTATCAATAGCAGCACTAAGTAAAGCATTAGCACTAGTTATTGCGTGTAAGTCACCCGTAAAATTTAAATTAATATCTTCCATTGGTACAACTTGTGAATAACCACCACCAGTTGCTCCTCCCTTCATCCCAAATACTGGTCCTAAAGAAGGTTCTCTTAACACCCCAACAACATTTTTTCTTAACTTAGCTAAAGCATCAACTAACCCAATACTTACCGTAGTTTTCCCCTCTCCATAAGGAGTAGGATTAATTGCTGTTACTAACACTAATTTACCTTTTTCTTTACCAACTACCTGTGTATAATCTATTTTCGCTTTATAATTACCATATAATTCTAATTCTTTATTTAAACCTAATTTCTTACCAACTTCCGTTATTAATAATTTATTTTTACTTCTTGCTATTTCTATATCATTCATAAATATCACCCAATAGCTAGTATATCATGAGTTATAAATTAAAACAATTTATCAACATTATCAGGTACTTTATCTTTTACAATCGTACTAATAATCTTATCTTCTCTTTCCTTACTAATACTTTTACCAGTCATATTACACAAAGTACTAATAACTTCTCTTATTGTCCCCTCATCTTTCATATTTCCATTTTGTAATTTTTTTGCTAAAGATAAAATTGTATCTTTATCAACATTAGTCTTTTTCTCTACTTTATCAAAAAATTTATCATCAAAAGCCATTCTAACCCTCCTAGAATATTATATGTTAGAAGATTTAAATAGTTAAAAAAAGCATTACTTATTCGTAATACTTAATTCTTCTAAAATATTTTTCATTGCTAAAGCAATAATTTCACAACTACTTTCTAAAAATTCTTCATAAGTAACCTTATTGTTATTATTTGGTACATCAGATATACTTCTTAATATTAAAAATGGTATATGATTTAAAAAACATACTTGAGCTATACTAGCTCCTTCCATTTCTACACATAGAGCATTAAATTTCTTATTAATCTTTTCACTCATCTTACTATCTGTACAAAATATATCTCCCGATGCTATTACACCTCTAAATAAATTAACGTCTAATTTCTTTAATACTGCATCAGCTAAACTAACTAAATATGTATCCGTATCAATATATGAACCTACATCCGGAATAAATCCTTTTTCATAATTAAATGCTGTAACATCAAAATCGTGTTGAATTAACTTTTCGCCAATTACTATATCTCCAACACTTAATTTATCACTAATTCCTCCCGCTACTCCTACATTAAATATATAATCAACATCCATATTATCAATTAATATTTGCGTCGTTCTTGCTGCATTAACTTTACCAATCCCACATTTAACTAAAACACACTCAACATCTTTAATTTTACCTTCATAAAAATTAAGTTCAAATATTTTAAATTCCTTAGTAATTTTAATATATTTCTTAAATGCTTCGATTTCCTCTTCCATTGGAAAGATAATCCCTACTTTTTTCATTCACTAATACTTCTTTCTATAATACTATATATCTCTTCTCTACCCTTTTTTGTAATTGCACTAAAGAAAATAATATTATCATCTTTCCTTAATTCAAAAGCATCCATAATTATTTTATCTTGTTTAATCTTTTGATTATTACTTAATTTATCATACTTTGTAGCTACTATCGTAACTTTATTTTTATAATATTTTAAGAAATTATACATTAGTAAATCATCTTCTGTTGGTTTATGACGATAATCAATTAATAAGAATACTCTTTTTAAATTTTTTCGATTAATTAAATATTCTTCAATCATCATTCCAAACTTCTTTTGTAAATCTTTATTAACATCTGCATAACCATAACCAGGCACATCTACTAAATAAAATTCATCATTTACTAAATAAAAATTTAATGTTTGTGTTTTCCCTGGTTTAGAACTAGTTCTTGCATAATTTTTTCGATTAATTATCGTATTAATAAAACTACTCTTCCCTACATTACTTCTACCAACTAATAAAAACTCACTCTTATTATCTTGCGGATATTGACTTATTCTAACTGCTGTATGTTTTAAATCTACAGACACGATTTTCATAATCTAAATCACCTACGTCATATGATTATATCTTAAATTCCCCTAATTTGCAAATTTCTATCTATATCCACAAAATGTAAACAAATATTGCTCTACTTTAAGTAAATACATTACAATGTTTACAGGAAGTAATCCAGTTTGTTGATGCCTACCTCCTACTAGGAGGTGATTACTATGAGTAACAAAACATTTTTTATCAATCTTTTAAAACTTATTGTAATCTTATTGATATTAGTATTAATCTAAATAATTATTACCAATAAAATAAAGGCATTAAGAATTGAATAAAACCAATCCTTAAATGCCAACCAATATCCAGGTAGGCATTTAACTACCCTGCTGAATGCTTCCTTTTTTATTTTATGAAGTTTCCTTCAATAAATACATCCTATCACATTTTTCACTTTATGTCAACTTCGTTACTCAACTGTCACACTTTTAGCCAAATTTCTTGGCTTATCTATATCACAACCGCGTTCTAAAGCTACATAATAAGCAATTATCTGTAAATAAATAATTACAATAATTGGTAAATAAACCGCTTCTATATCAATATTTATTAAAACATCTGCAATATCATTAGGTACTACTTGATTAGTAATCACTATTGTATAAGCTCCTCTTGCTTTTACTTCCTTAACATTACTAACTGTTTTATCTGCTATTTCTTTATCAGTAATAATCGCAATTACCGGTGTACCTTCCTCTATTAAAGAAATCGTTCCATGTTTTAACTCTCCCGCCGCATAAGCTTCACTATGAATATAAGATACTTCCTTTAATTTTAAAGAACCTTCTAAACACATCGCATAATCTCTAAGTCTACCCAAAAAGAATACATCATTATATTTATAAATACTCTTAGCTAAACTACTTAAATATTCCTCTTTTGCTAAAGTAATTTCCACATCTTTTATTAAATCCGTAAATTTTTGATAATTATTCTTATTATATACTAACATTAATAAAAGTAATAATTGACAAGTAAAAGCTTTAGTCGTTGCTACTGCTTTTTCAACTCCAGCTTTAATATATAATACCTCTTTAGCTTCTCTAGCAATCGAACTACCTACTACATTAACAATTGCTAAAGTATCCACTCCCAAAGTCTTAGCTTTCATTAAACTAGCCAAAGTATCAGCTGTCTCACCCGATTGACTTATTACTATTACTAAATGTTTCTTACTTAGAATTACCCTTTTATATCTAAATTCACTAGCAATCTCTACATCTACTTTAACATTTAATACCTTTTCATAATCATCTTTTACACACATTCCCACATAATAAGCTGATCCACAACCTACTATTGTAATTCCATCATATTTCCTTAAATCGGGTAAAACTACTCCCTCATAACTTTTTAAAGTATTATATAAAGCTTCCCTTTGGTCGTGAATTTCTTTTAACATAAAATGCTTATAATTATTCTTTTGAGCACTTGTAATATCAAATTCAAAAGTATTAACTTTTTTCTTTACTTCTTTTCCATCTAAATAAACTTTTACATCGTCTTTTAAAACTTTAGCATATTCCCCATTATCTAAAATATAATATTTATTTGTATATTCCAAAATAGCTGGTACATCACTAGCTATAAAATTTTCACCATTACCTAAACCAATTATTAAAGGACTATCTTTTCTAAGACAATATAAACTATCATCATTATTTACTATTAAACCAATAGCATAACTTCCTTTAAGAATACTTTTAAGTTTATTTAAGACTTTTAAAATATCTTTTTCTTGTTTATATAAATAATCAATATAAGCTGCTAGTACTTCACTATCTGTCTCCCCAACGGCTTGATAATCTATTTCCTCCCTAAGCTCATCATAATTTTCTATTATGCCATTATGAACTAAAGTAATACTACCCACACAATGAGGGTGCGCATTAACTACACTTGGTTCTCCGTGCGTTGCCCACCTCGTATGTCCAATAGCTAAAAACGAATCGATATCGCTATTAACCTTATCAACTAAATTATCTAGCTTTCCTTTTTCTTTCTTAATTTTAATTTTATTATTTAAAACATAAGCAATCCCTGCTGAATCATAACCGCGATACTCCAAATTTTTAAGCCCACTTAAAACAACCGGAATAGCTCTATTTTTGCCGATATATCCGACAATTCCACACATAATAATCCTCCATTAAATCATAATAAAAATTCAATGGTTGATTATTCTTTGTTATAATCTTAATTTTATTTTTTAAATAATCATCACGTAACCATCACTACGTAGTAACACCCGCCGAATCTTTCGATCGTTACTAACCTCGTCACCTATTTAAGGCCTGGCGCTAACATAAGTATCCACAACTACCCTACCTAGAATACTTATGCTTTACTTAATTATATGTGAAAATTTATCTTCTGACAAGAAAAAAGAAGATGTTACTCTTCCTTAGCTCCTCCATTATCTAATTTAACTAAAACCTCTCTTGGTTTACTACCATTAGCAGGTCCCACAATACCTCGTTCTTCTAATAAATCCACAACTCTTGCTGCCCTATTATAACCTAATCTAAATCTTCTTTGTAATAATGAAGCACTAACTTTACCTGTTTGTACAGCAAATTCAACTATTTCATTATATAATGGATCATCATATTCTTCCGGATCTCCTGATACTGGATTATGATCAGAAGCTTCCTCTTCTTCTGTTAATGAATTATCATAAACTGCTACTTGTTCTTTACATACATACTCAATCAATCTTCTAATTTCATCATCTGAGATAAAACATCCTTGAATACGTATTGGTACATTTTCTCCCATTGGTAAATATAACATATCACCTTTACCTAATAGTTTTTCAG